>JBGPHB010000545.1:0-4508 GCA_041484155.1 Bryobacteraceae bacterium | reverse complement strand
GTTTCCCCGGACGAACTCCAGAAGATGATTGACGAGGCCGTCGAAGACGTCCGCGCGAAACACTACCGAGAGCGCGCCCAGCGGTCCTGATGCGCCTCATCCTCGACACCAACATCCTGATCTCCGCGCTTCTGTCTCCTTTGGGCGCGCCAGCCAAGCTTCTCGACGCTTGGGAGCGGAAGAGGTTCACGCTCGTCGCCTGTGACGCGCTCATAGCGGAACTCCGCGATGTCGCCGGCCGGCCGTTTTTCCGGACGAGACTTCGCACCAGCGCCGCCGAGCTGCTCGCCGCCGGGCTTCGGGACTTCTCTTTCTTCTGCCGCGACCTGCCCTCCGGCCCCATCGCGCCGGACCCCAAGGACAGTTACCTGCTCGCGCTGGCTGAAGCCGGCCAAGCCGAGTTCCTGGTAACCGGCGACAAGGAACTCCTCTCCCTGAAACAGCACAAATCCACCCGAATCATTACTCCCGCCGCCATGATCGCGATCCTGAAGGAAGCTGAGAGCCGCAAATAACGCCTTCAGACCATTTTCAGAGACAGCAGCCTGTAGTAGAAGTCGAAGATTTGCAAGCCGGGGCCTGCGTTACATCGGCCGCTCAACTTGCGACGTAACGCAGGCCCTGGCCTGCAATTGATGTCTACCACAGGCCGATAGCCTAGACTGCCGGCGAGTGAAACGTGGGCCAGGCTCGACCCTGCGCGGGACGCGTGGAGCGATACAGCCGAGGCGATGGCCGCGCGCTCACCGGGATCGAGCGCGTTGAGGGTTTCGTCAGGCGGTGGATCTGGTAAGATATCCACCCAGGTTGGCTGCTGCGCAATCCATGCGCGCCCCCCTGCGGGAATCTGCGAGGAGTTGAGCTCGGCGGCAACTGTCCGCGGACCGACTACGCGAGTGTAGAGGGGTGCCAGGATGTCCACCGCTCCAATCAGTACCGGGTAATTCAGTGGGCTCGTGTCGGCAACGACGATCATGCCGAGCGCGTTGGCACATCCAGACACGCCAGGTCATGTTCAAAATCCTCGGCCGTGTAGGTCTCGACCCGATGGTCCTTAAGAAACCCGTCGAGTTCGAAGCGGGAAGAAATGCCGAGTAGTGTACGGAGCTGGTAAGCGGTTATCCGACGCTCTCGATAGGCCTCCAGTGCCATAGCTTCCAAGACGGCGCCCGCAGGATCACCGTCCGTGAGCATGAGTGCGGCGGCCAAGTCATCAGGAACGGTGACGGTAACCTGCATAACTCTGAGTTTAGCCGATTGGTCCAGGTCCCTCAGATTGCCCTACCAAGGCACGTTCCGCCACAGGAGAATCTGACATTAGTTTTGCAAATTGGGGGCATCGGGGATAGCTTCCAGTTTCCAGCCATCCGAAAATAGTCTATCCGCACGAACGGTTCGTCACTTGTGCCAGTAGCGCGTTTGCGTCAAAGTGGATTGCCGGTGACAAGCCGACTTAGCGCTAAGAATCCGCCAAGAGTCATCATCTCGCGGGGGCCACGGTAAGACGCGGTGAGGTCGGCGCGCTGCTGGCCGCGAGGTCAGATCCGCTGTGCATGTCAAGCAGCCGCAAATCACAATCGAGTAAAATCTTTAACGTAATGCCGCCAACTGTGTCAATCGGCCTCATGGTGCTTGGGGGAGTGTTGCTCCTCATCCCCATCATCGGTGGAAAGTTCAAGATTTTCGGTGCCGAGGTTAGCGACACAATTTCCAGCTGGCAGTTGCGACTTTTGGCCGGTGTCCTCGGCATCATTTTCGTGCTGGTAGCTATTTTCCAGTCATCTCGGTCGTCATTAGAATCCAAGGGGAAGGAGGTTACCATCGTTAGAGGCGTCAACGCAAGAGTAGCGGACCAGTATAGGCCAATCCTTCAGCGGTTTTCCGGCAAGGTGGTTCAAATCACCGCGTGCCCGGATCAGGAGCCCACATCCTTTGCCACTTCACTAGTTCTCCTATTGCGGTCCGCTGGAGTCGTGGCGAGTATTAACACCACACCAAACGCGTGTGATGCCCATCCTGTGAGAATTGTCGCAAGAGACGATGGCTTGCTTAAGCTTCTTGCAGATGTGGTCAAGCAGGCGACTGGCCAAAGCCCACTTCTCCAGCCTGGTAAGGCGCCGAACGGGAACGAAGATGCGGTAGTCGTTATTGGGAACATCCGCTAGAGTCGGCTGTTTGAACGGGAGATAAGAGTGCGATCACTCCGCCACTTTGCAGCGGGGCCCGCTTGGACGAGAAAAAAGCCCTACGCGATGAGTACCCGAAGCCTCTCAGAAGGCTGTTTTCCGAAGGTCGGCCGGATCAGTACTGATAAACGCGCTTGCAGCAGCCGCTAATCCACTCCACTTGGACGTAATGTCGCTATCGCGTCGAGTGACCCGTGCTGCTTCCGCTGGCGGTTAGTCCTTTGATCACGGCGCATCCGGAAGCTATCTTTGCGAGCCGATGGCAACTAGAGGGAGCTTGCGCTTCAGTCGGTTACGTCCCGCCCCTGACTGACGCCAGTTTCGCCGTGCGATCTTTAAGATAGTGAAACCCGCAGTCCGGATGGGCCGCGGCGAACTGGGTTCGTTTCGTTCTGGCGGATTTTCATTTGCCTAGGCGACCACGCCCTCGGCTCCCAAATCGCAGACAGAGAGCAGAATGTGTTTCCCGGTCGCGGCGGCACGAAAAGCGGATTCCGCTGGAAAAGGTAAAAGCGGGCCTCATCAAGAGCGGCAAGCTCTCGCGTGAATAGCTATCGCGTCGCTCTAACCGCAAGCGCGGAAAAAGAACTGCATGGGCTTCCCTCGAGTGCCACCATTCCGACTGCTTTGTCTTCCACCCCTTCAATCGGTTACGTCTGCGCTCCTTGCCTGACATCGCTTTCGCCGTGCGATCTTTGATAGTGAACCCGAAGTCCCGATGGACCAAGCCGAACTGGGTTCGTTTCGTTCCGTGGGGCAGCCAGTCCTGGCGGCGAGCCGGCCTCCAGGCCGGCTTGTCCGTAGTCGGCCAATACGCATGCCACGCTATACTCATGAAATGCGAGTGTTTTTCGCCCTTCTGTTGGCCCTCACGCCCCTCCTGGCCGACGGCATCCCCCGCGACGAGTACCGCACCCGCCGCGCCGAGCTACGCAAGTCCCTCGACGGCGTGATGGTCCTCTTCGGCGCCAACGAACCCGAGGGTTTGCACACAGGCTTCTTCCAAGAGACCAATTTTCTGTATCTCACCGGCTGGAACGAGCCCGGCGCCATCATGATGCTGACCGCCAAGGAAGAGATTCTGTTCCTTCCGCCGCGCAATCCCACATCGGAGAAATACACCGGCCCCAAAATCGGCCCCGACGAGCAAAACGCCCCTGAACGAACCGCCTTCGACAAAGTATTGCCCACCTACGCACTCCAGACGAACTTCGTCCGCTCGCTCGAAACCGCGAAGCGAATCTATCTGATCCCCGGCGACACGCAATCGGAAAAACTGAAGCAACTCGCCCCGTTTCACGACACCACATCCGCCGCCCCTCCGATTGCGAAGTTGCGAATGATCAAGTCTCCGGCCGAAGTCGAATTGATCACCAAGGCAACTGACGCGACCATCGCGGCGCACCGAACGGCGTGGACCAAGATGAAGCCCGGCCTTCACGAGTACGAAATCGCGTCCGCCATGACCAACGTGTACTTTGAGCGAGGCTGCGAGCGCAGCGCCTACGCGCCCATCGTCGGCAGCGGCCCGAACAGCGTGGTGCTCCACTACATGGCCAATCGCCGCCGCATGGACTCGGGCGAAATCGTCGTGATGGATGTGGGCGCGGAATGCTCCGGTTACGCCACCGACGTGACCCGCACCGTGCCCGCCAACGGAAAATTCACGCCGCGCCAGCGCGAGATCTACGACATCGTGCTCGGCGCGCAAAAAGCCGCCATCGCGGCCATCAAGCCTGGCATGAAGCTGCGCGGCGAAGGACGTTCGCTCCAGCAGATCGCCCTCGATTACATCAACACCCACGGCAAGGATCTGCACGGCGAACCGCTGGGAAAATACTTCAACCACGGCTTGGGCCATCACGTCGGTCTGGAAGTGCACGATCCCGGCGATCCCACCGCTGCGCTCGAGGCCGGAATGGTCATCACCATTGAACCCGGCATTTACATCCCGGAAGAAAATATTGGCGTGCGCATTGAAGACACCCTTCTGGTGACGGCGGACGGCGCGAAGAATCTCAGCGAAGCCCTGCCGCGCGATCCCAAGGAGATCGAGAAGCTCGTTGGCAAATAAGTTTCAAAAAAAGACTGCGGGCTACCTGGCCCTGCTGGCCGGCTGCTTCGCCGTCGGCATGGTCGCGTCGCGGACTGCCCCCGCGCTCCACATCGATCACTATGCTTACGACTGGATGCTGACCCGGCAGGCCGTCGACTGGAAGCCCCAGTCGGTGATCGTCGCGATCGACCAGCCGACCCTGAGCGAGCAAGGCGGAATGCGCCATATCCGACCGATTCTCGCCAATGCCTTGGCCCGAATTGCCG
>JBGPHB010000544.1:0-4516 GCA_041484155.1 Bryobacteraceae bacterium | reverse complement strand
GCTAGTGTCAGTTTTGGGGTTGTGGGGCAGCCTGTCTGGGGGGCGAGCCGACTTTCGTGCCGGCTTTTTTCTGGAAACAATAAAGCCGGCCAGGCGGCGGGCTCGCCGCCAAGACTGGCTGCCCCACTACCCCATACGTCTCAGTAGCCGAATCTGCCCCGCATGATAAACATCATGAGCCGCGATGCCTCGAATGAGATGCATCGCAGCACGTGACGGTTGACGCAGATTAGCCACGGCGAGGCGCAGAAGCCGGTGCTCCGCCACCAGAATGCCGACGTCCTTCTTCCACGCCGCTTCACTAAGCTCCACCGGCCGCTCGAAAAAGTTGCTGCCCCGCAACACGAACGATCCGTGCTTTTCACCTGTAATCCGGCGCCTCACTACATACTTCCAGTAAGCCGCGTGCAACGTCAGTTCCCAAATATTGTGACGATTTGGACCAGGACGCCAGGCCGCTTGCCGTGCCGTAACGCCGCGAATCGCGCCGCGAAGGTTCGGCCCGTGCCAGGACTTCTTGTCGAAGGCCTCGTCCAGCAGATCGAGGAGCAAGTTTAGCTTCATAAATGACGGCGCGATATAGTTATAGCAGATGTGGCTTTTAGTGCTGCTTGCGGCCCCGCTCTTCGCCCAGACGGCGTGTCCCGCGACGCCGGCCTGGTCGCCCTGCGACCTGGTATTCGATCTGGAATCCGGCGAGAGTCCGGCGCAGGTCGAGCTGCGCGCTGAGTTTCGCTCCCCGCGCCATCGCACTTACTTGATGTACGCTTTCCGCGACGCCGACCGTCGCTTTCTGATCCGCTTCACACCCACCGAAGACGGCGAATGGACTTATCGCCTCACCAGCAGCCTTGCGCGCCTGAACAATAAAGAGGGCCAGTTCACCGCGTCAGCCTCCGATTCGCCGGGCTTCGTGCGCGTGGCGAACGTCCACCACTTTGCCACCGAGAACAACAAGCCCCATCTGTGGATGGCGACGTCCCTCGACCGCTTCACCTCCATGCCTCGTCCCGAATTCGATCAAGTGGTGGACCAGCGAGTCAAGGAGAAGTTCACCCACTTGCGGGTCACGCTCGAACCCGGCGCCGACCTGCGCGAGGCCGCCGACCGCCTGCGCGCCATCAATGCGCGGGGCTTGGTGGCGGACGTTGGGCTGGCTTTGATTCCGGACCAGCGTTATGTGATTGACGTGGTGAATCGCTTCGCCGCCATGAACGTGACCTGGATGGGCTTGCCGTCGTTCGAAACTACCGCCCGCGGCCGGGCGATTCTCAAAGATGCCGGCGCGCTGATCAAGAAATTCGATCCCTACAACCATCCGCGCACCACTCTTGCCGCCACCACCTCCGCGCCGCTTCTGGGCGACGACTGGATGAGCCTGGTCGCCTACGGCACGCCGGATGAAAACATCGGCGCGGTGGAACATCAGCTATTCCAAGTACCCGCCGTCAACGCCGGTATTCAAACGCAGCGCGATCTCTGGAACGCCACGATGAACGGGCAGTATCCGGCTTCTGGGTCGGGCGCATACATGACCGCATGGTTCGAGTTCATGTCCACGAACCGCTACTGGGAACTGGAACCATACTTCGACCTGGACGGGGCGCGCGCCATTGCGCTCGAGGGTGTCGAGTACATCGTGTATGTAGAGAAGCCGGGACCGGTGGAAGTGACCCTGGAAAAGCACGGTTACGATGTCGCCTGGATCAACCCGGCCACCGGTGAGCGCATCAGGGAGAAGAAGGGTTACAACGGCGAGCACTTCACCGGCGAGCCGCCCGACAAATCACACGACTGGGTGTTGCACATTTCGCGCGAAGGCCACAAGGAAGGGATGCTGCGATCCTACAAGTTCGAATCGCGGAACGTGCCAGTTCAGGAGGTCGAGCAATCTCCGCAGAAAGTTCCCTTCGACATCGCCACGCCCGAGCAGGGCGACATTTCCATATCGCACCTGCCCCGCTACTCACTCAAGATCAAACGCGACACTCGGGGCACGCGGTCACTGCTGGTGGAGTGGACCGGAGAGATCGTCATCGACGGAGAGGGCTATCGCGTGATGGGTTCGGGCCGTGAAGGAACCTTGCAGATCCCTCGCTCGATCGTGAAGAACCTTCCCGCTGTGTTCAGTCTGCGCGCGGTGGCGCTGAACGCCAACGGCAAGGCCTACATCGTGGACAAGGTCTACAGGCTGACGCAGTGAGCCGTCATGTCCTCGCCGTAGACACCACTGGCGAATTCGGAAGCCTGGCTCTAGTCGACGAGGAGCGCGTGATCGAGGAAGTGGCGCTCCATTCACCAGACGGTTTCGGACACATTGTGTTCGGTCAAATCGAAAGCTTGCTGGCCCGCCACGGCATCGGCCTGGATCGAATCGATGCGTTTGCCTCGGCCTCGGGTCCAGGATCCTTCACCGGCGTTCGCGTGGGGCTCACGGTCGTAAAGGGTCTGGCCGAAGCGATGGAGCGCAGAGTGGTGGCGGTCTCGAATCTGCAAGCGCTGGCGTGGTTCGGAACGCGGACCCTGCGCGCCACGGTCCTGGATGCGCGCCGCGGTGAAGTATACGGCGCGGTCTACGACGCCGCGCTCCAGCCGGTACGCGACGAAGGAGTCATGAACTTCCCGGCGTGGCTTGCCACTCTACCCGCCGGCGATGTTGAAATCATCACAACCGGATATTCAATCGACCCCGCGCTAGTCAGTGCGCCCGTTACCATCGCCCCGCGCTCGCTCGCCGGCGCCATCGGAAGAATCGCCATGCGGCAGCTCACCGCCGGACTGGCGCAGGATCCCGCCGCCATCGACGCGAACTACGTCCGTCGCTCGGACGCAGAACTAATGTGGAAGGAGTGACGTGGGGCAGCCAGTCATGGCGGCGAGCCGGCCTCCAGGCCGGCTTTCTGGCGATGTGTTTCTGTTAGGCCCGCTCCCGGCCAGTCGGGCTAACGCCCTCCGCAGGCGAAATCTGTCGAAGCGCCCATGCGGCGGCCTTGCGAAAATTAGGATCGCCGTCGCTTGCCAGCTTGCGAATTTCTTCACAACTCGCCTGGTCGCCGGCGCGGCACAGCCCCAGCAAGGCGGTCACGGCCACTCGATGATTCGTATCTTGTGCGGCTTCCCGCAGGAGGACGGTGATCTGATCCCCGGTTTGTGCGCCCACGCCTTCAATGAGATTGGCGCGCGTCCGAGGATCGTTGTCCGACAGCAGCAGTTTCGCCCACCCAGCGTTCCTGCTACCACGCGCCATCAGCTTTACCGCTTTGGATCGTAGACGTGGTTGACGAAGCTTTGTGAGCATCATCAAGGGGAGCACGATGCTCGCACAGTCCGAGATTTCGTCGATCACTTCCAAGGCGTTCACGATTTCCGCTTCCGGAAGATCGTCGGGCCATCCGGGAAAGGAGTTGGCAAGGTGCTGTAGGAGCTTACTATCGAGCCGGCCGTCCAGCTGCTTGGCCGCACGGGCCAAACGGAGGGCCTCGTGGAGCGGGCATAGTTCGGGGATGGAGATCGCGCGGATCACCATGGCGCTGTCCATTCGCAGGTGAGAAAGCGTCCAGGCCTTTCCGGTCGCGGCCCTCTTTTCCAGCCCTCCGGCGACGAAGTCGCAGAACGGAGGGGGGTTGGACATCCCGATTGTGCTTTCGATGTCCACACGAGTCAACGGAGGCAGGCCGGCGAGAACGGCGCGCCAGAGTTTGAGATTCCGGTCGGTCGGCTCCATCTTTCACCGTCTCATCGGCGAAAAGCGGAGAAGTATGAGCCGCTACTTGACCAGAAGAGTGCTCAAGCCGATCCCCACGCCAATGCAGGCGCTCAGAAGCGCCCCCGAGAATGCGATGCGCCTCTTGGTCAGGATGGCCAGTGACGCAAATACGATTCCGATTTCGAGAAATACCTCTCCGGCATGCATGCGTAGCGCTCGCCGGCCATTGAGTTTGCTCTCCTCTTCGAGCTTCCTCGCTTCGCCCTGAATTTCTTCCCCTTCTTTCTCGTATTTCTCCACATTCTTTACGTATTTTTCGACCATCGTGGTGGCCCCGGTGGTGAGCGTCTTGAAGAGATCCCGGGCGATGTCGGAGTTATACCGCCGGATCGATTTCGCCTGATAGTACGCCCACTGATCGGACGCCCGTTGCTGCGCGAGCAGCTCTTCGTTCGCGAAGATATGCCCCAGCACGGAGACCACTGCCAGCGCGGCGGCGATGATGGCCATCGAAACGGCCACGGTTCTCTCAAACGGTTCCTTGGCGTGTTCCGCGCCCTCGCTTAGTTCTTCATTGACAGACATGTCCCTTAAAATACCACTTCAGCGATGCGGTTACCATGGAAGATCCACAACATGGGCCGGCCAAGATTTCGCGAGCGATTGCTGTTCGGGTGCACCATCATCCTGAGCGCCTTCCTGCTCTTTCTCATCCAGCCCATCTTCGCCAAGCTGATTCTTCCCTGGTTTGGCGGCTCGGCCGCCGTCTGGACTACGTGCCTGGTCTTCTTTCAGGTCGCTCTGCTCCTC
>JBGPHB010000543.1:0-4520 GCA_041484155.1 Bryobacteraceae bacterium | reverse complement strand
TCCCAGCCTGGACCCGTCCCGTGAGCCCTTTCGTAACACCAGCCACGATTGAGACAGATGAATCGTCGGCAGTCGATGTGCCGAGCACGATCACCGCGTCATCCCACTTGTTTCTCAGGCTGTCGACCATCGCCCGAAGCTGCGGCCGGTCAAAGCCATGAACGCGCGCGGCGAGAACTTTGACACCCTTCACATCACGTACCTGGCTCTCGATCTCGCCCGCTTGCGCCTGCGCCATCTTGTTCTTCAATTGCTGCAGTTCATGTTCAAGCGCCTTCTCGCGGCTGAGAAGTTTCTCGACGTGCTCCACCAGTTCCGATTCAGACGCACGGACAATCCCGGCCACGCGAGCCAGTTGCGCCTGCGCGTCCTGGAACTTCTGTAGCGCGCCCTCGCCGGTGATGGCCTCAATACGCCGAACACCCGCGGAAATGCTGCCCTCGTAGATGATCTTGCAGATCCCGATATCGCCGGTGCGAGCCACATGCGTGCCGCCGCACAACTCCTTGCTGAAGCTGTCGATCGACACCACGCGCACCCGGTCGCCGTATTTTTCTCCGAACAACGCCATGGCGCCGGTTTGGAGCGCATGGTCGAGGTCCATCACATCCGTATGGACTTCGCGATTGGCCAGAATCTGCTGGTTCATCAGCCGTTCGACTTCGGCCAGCTCGTCCGCGTCCATCGCAGTGTAGTGAGTGAAATCGAAGCGCAAGCGCGACGGCTCGACCACGCTTCCGGCCTGCTTCACGTGCGTGCCGAGCACGGTACGCAGCGCCGCGTGAAGAAGATGCGTCCCGGTATGATTGCGCATCGTGGAGTGACGCGAGTGAGCGTCTACGCGCGCAACCACGGTATCGCCTTCCTTCACCCGCCCAACCACCTTCACCCGATGCACGCTCTTGCCTGGCGCCGGAGCGTAGGTCGACGCCACCACGGCTACGGTCTCACCGGCCGAGGATACCAGCACGCCTGTGTCCCCGACCTGTCCTCCGGCTTCAGCATAAAACGGCGTTCGATCGAGCGCGATTTCGCCGTCGAGCACCGAAACTACGGTGGCCGGCGCTTCCAGAGCCTCGCGGCCGACGAACTCGGTGCGCGGCATCGCCTGATACACAGGATTGACTTGCGCCTTGTCGGCGCCTCTCCAGCTCGCTCGGGCGCGAGTGCGCTGCTTCTCCATCTCCGCAGTGAAGCCTTCGCGATCGATGGTCAGACCGGACTCGCGCGCCATCTCTTCCTGCTCGTCAAGAGCCAGACCGTAGGTGTCGTACAGCTTGAACGCGGCTGCACCCGGCAGCACCCCGGCTACCGCCGACTTGGCCTCGTCATGGAAAAACTTCTCCGCAATCTGGAACGTGGTCGCATAGCGGTGCTCTTCGTCTTTGACCACGCGGGCCACCCGTTGCACGCTCTCCATCATTTCCGGATACGCGTCGCGCATGTGCTCCGCCACGAAACCAGCGAGCTGATACAGGTACGGATCAGTGGCCCCGAGCATCCGGGCATTGCGCATCGCGCGCCGCATGATCTTCCGCAGGACGTAACCGCGCCCTTCGTTGGCGGGAAGCACTCCATCGTTGATCAGGAATGCGGTGGACCGGGCGTGATCGGCATTGATGCGCAGGACGGTGTCGGTGCGCGGATCTTCGCCGTAACTCTTGCGGACCAGTTCGCCGGCCTTTTCAATGATCGGCCGGATCAAGTCTGTATCGTAGACCGACAGCTTCCCCTGCATCACCGCCGACATGCGGTCCAGGCCCATGCCGGTATCGATCGAAGGCCGCGGCAGGGGCGTCATCTTGCCGCTGGCGTCGCGATCGAATTGCATGAACACCAGGTTCCAGATTTCCACGTAGCGCTCGCCCGAGTCATTCGGAAACTCACCCGGGCCCGCTTCCGGCCCGAAGTCATAGTGGATTTCCGAGCATGGCCCACACGGACCCGTTTCACCCATCTGCCAGAAATTGTCCTTCTCGTCGAGACGGAAAATACGGTCTTTCGAGACGCCGGCGACTTCCTGCCACAGCCGCTCCGCGTCGTCATCCTCGCGAAAAACAGTCACGTACAACCGGTCCTTGGGGAGGCCGTAGTCCTTGGTGATCAGTTCCCAAGCAAAGTCGATGGCTTCGCGCTTGAAGTAGTCCCCGAATGAAAAATTACCCAGCATCTCGAAGAACGTGAGATGCCGCCGCGTATAACCGACATTGTCCAGATCGTTGTGCTTCCCGCCGGCGCGCACGCATTTCTGCGAAGTCGTGGCTCTCGAATAGTCCCGCTTTTCCTGGCCCAGGAATACGTCCTTGAACTGGTTCATCCCCGCGTTGGTGAACAGCAACGTCGGATCATTCCCCGGCACCAGCGACGAGCTACGCACCACGCGGTGGCCGCGGGCAGCAAAGTAGTCGAGGAACTGTTGGCGCGTCTCGGAACCTGTCATTTGTATGTATTTATTGTTGCACGCTGGCTGCTAGTGCAGTGTCCAAGAAATAGATAGACGATCCAGGTTGTGTCTACCGCGGCACAGCCGGTGACTCAAGCGGCTCGGGAGTCTGAAACCCGTGGACGATCCGCTTCCATTCGACTTTCGGCTTCTGGAAATTGATTAGAAGGCAGAGGGTCCGACCTGAGGCTCGCAGATAGTTGAGACATTGCGCGGTGTGTTCGTTGGCCAGCCGCTCCACACATTTCAGCTCGACCACCAGCACGTCTTCGACGAGGATATCAGCAAAGTATTCTCCGACGTAGTGGTCCTTGTAGGTGATTGCAAATGAAGCTTGGGCGGTCGCCCGGATGCCTCGAAGGCCGAGTTCTCTAAGCAGAGCACGCTCGTAGACTCTTTCGAGGAATCCGGCGCCAAGCGTGTTGGAAACCTCAAAGACAGCGCCCAGCACGCGCTCCGTCAGCGAATCAAAGGATCCGCGTTCATCGGTGTTCATCAGCGGCCAATACTTATGTGCCGCCCTTAACCAATACTTCTCAGCACTCTATTGGCCGCCGATCAACGCCGATGAACGCAGATTTTGGGCGCAGTCCCAGGATTCCATTTGTCTAGCTAATTCTTTGGACACTTCACTAGCTTACAAGAGAGCTCCGTCACCTAGAAACGACCGCCACTGCGCGAGTCCGTCCCGGTTGTGCGCCGCGAGCGCGCGTAACCCATCCTCGCCCGTATTCGAGTCGCACAACAGGTACCGTCCCACGCGTGCAATATCCAGGACATCGTCCACCTTGGCGCGCCAGTGTCCGGGCGTCCAGTCGATCGCATCCGACACGACCGAAGCCACGCCCTCGGCGACACCGTCCGCGGTGACCATGCTGAACGACTCGGTATAGGAGCAGGAAATCAGCAGGTCCATCATACACACATTTTTTCGATGGTTGTGCCAGGACTGCCACCCCGCTTCGATCACCTTGGCATGCCGCGCGATCGCGTACATCTCGATGATCGAACGGATGGTCCCGGCGCCGCCTTCCTCGCGCCCCGAGTTGATCCACAACTCGAGATCCACGTCTAGATTTCGGGAAATCGTCAGCGCGCCGCCGGCAGCCGACATCAGATTCTTCAACACACGCGTGGCCCCAAACGCCCCTATCCGCAGCGTTCCACTGCTGAACACCGGCCGGTGCGCTGGTACCTGATCGTCGAGGTAGTACAAGTTCGGCAGATAGGCGCACGGGACCCCAAAGGTCGCCCGCACCCACTCCGCGAACTTGCGGCTGTTCCCCGCCATTCGGAAGTTGTAGGAGCCGCGCTCGATCTCCATGCCCTCGCCAAACAGGCGCACGCCATTGGGATCGGCCTGCAGAAAGCCGACGTTGGAATGGCAATTCACGGCGAACTGGACTTCGTGATGGTCGATGGTCAACCGCTGGAGGTCCCGGGACGGAATCCAGGGCGCGGACACGACCACGTGCGTGACATTGCACGCCGCCAGGCGCGCGGCAATGTCGCGGACATCCACGATCGGCCACACCTCGGCGCAGATTCCGGACCTTCGCAAACTCTTCGCCGTATTGATCGCCGAAACACCCAGCCCGGTATGGCTGATATTCCGGCTGGCGGCGAAGTTCTTGTAGGCGATGGCGACAATCATTTCGATACTCCCTGGCCCGTCGCTCTATTTTCATCTTCGCTTCCAGAAACAATGATGAGCCCAATGTTAAGGGAATTGAAGACATTGGATATAGCTTGATCCGCAAGTTGAGATCGGGTGTGCCGCGGCCACCGCAGGGTCAGGATTTTCATCCTGACCCCGCCCTGACGGGCGGGGCTTGTCGTGCATCCGCAACACCCGGCAAGCCCCGCCCGTCAGGGCGGGGTTCTATTCAGAAATGTAGAAACCCCGGCAGCACGGAAGTGCTGCCACATTTTGCGCACTACCTGAGATCTGAAGGCTGTCGACGCAAAATGAGAATGTCCTAATTGTGCAAAGTAGAAATGTCCTATTGACGGGGCCAGGCTGGGGAGGTGGAAACAGGAACACTTCTCATGACCCAACGGGACCGCGATCGACTGA
>JBGPHB010000542.1:0-4525 GCA_041484155.1 Bryobacteraceae bacterium | reverse complement strand
GTTCTCCTGGAAACCGGAAATCGTATTGTTCTGGACGCGGACCAGATTGAAGCCGAAACCAATCTGATGCCGGCCACGGATCAGATCCACGTCGTCGGCCGCCTGGAAGGCGTTGACGTTGAAATGCCCCGGAGCGCAGGTTCCGCAGAAGGTGCTGAATGCGCCGGTGCTGGCCAGCAGGAGGAAGTTCGGCACCGCGCTATACATGTTGACGCCCAGCATCGTCGGATTGATCGCGATATCCGTCGGCCCGCGGTCGTCCCGGCGCCGGGTGAAGGTGGCGTGAAACGAGTTGAGCGTGCCCGGACCGAACGTGTAGTTGTCGCCGATGGTCAAAGACTGCGCCATCTCCAGGTTGCCGGCCTGGGTAGTGGTCAGTAGGTTCTTGCCATCGTAAGTAGGCGGGTTCTTGAATGCATCCACGAAGTAGCGCCCGAAGAGCGTATGCTTCTCGCTCTGTACGAAGTCGATGCGCCCGATCACCTGCTCTTCATCTCCGGTAATCGGAATCCCGTAGGTCACCTTGCCGCATTGGTCGGCCGAGCTCAGCGGCAGGTATTTCGTTGCGACGGTGAGGGCGATCGCGTTGAGCGACGTTGTCGGAATCTGATTGCCCGCGAACGGCTGCCCGTTGCTGGGGTTGTAAAGCGTCAGTTGCTTGCCGCTGGAGGTGCACGCGCCGGAAGTAATCACGCTGAAATCTCCATTCAGCATGGCCTGAGTCGGAATGAAGGTGGTCGACTGGGGAGGGTTTGAACGGTTGCGTGTGCCCTGATACCCACCAAAGAAGAACAGCTTGTCCTTGATGATTCTGCCGCCGGCGGTCCCGCCGAACTGGTTTCGTTTCAAGCTGTCTCGGGTCAGCGCGAAAAAGTTACGAGCATTCAGGTCCCCGTTCCGAAGATACTCGAATAGATCCCCATGTAACTGATTCCCCCCAGACTTGGTGACAACGTTCACTGTCGCACCGGGATGCGTGCCGAAGCGCGATGATACCGCGCTGGTCTCTACGCTGAACTCCTGCAGCGCGTCCGGAAATGGAAAAGGCAGGTTGACGTTCGACATCGCGTCGGTGTTGTCACCGCCGTCCAGAACGTACGCAGTACCGTTGCTCTGTCCGCCGGCGACCGAAATCCTGGTGGAACTGTAGAAGGTCTTGCTTCCCGTGTCTCCGGCGTCTCCGTACGACGCCGCGCCCAGGGCCATGATGAGCTGCGTGGCTTGCCGCCCGTTCAGCGGTAGTTCGTTGATGCGCTGTCCATCGATCACC
The DNA here is from genome assembly GCA_041484155.1 of Bryobacteraceae bacterium. GTDB lineage: Bacteria > Acidobacteriota > Terriglobia > Bryobacterales > Bryobacteraceae > Palsa-187. Next base: position 3,255 of record JBGPHB010000542.1, on the reverse strand, counting down.
ACCGAGATCGAGTTTTCCTTCGTCTCTACCAGGCTGGGGGTCGCATTCACCTCGATCCGCTCCGAGATCGAGCCCACCTGCATCGTCGCGTTAATCTGAATATTGTTGTTTACCTGCAGAACGATCCCGGTTTGGACGTAGTTCTTGAAACCCTGCGTCCTAACTTCCAGCCGGTAAGGTCCCACAGCCAGGTTCGGGAACGTGTAGCGGCCCTCGAGGTCCGTCGTGGCCGTCCGCACCAATTGTTTGTCGGTTTCCGTCATCGTGACTTCCGCGCCGACGATGACCTTGGCGGTCGAATCGGAAACAACGCCGCTGACTTGTGCCACGGCGACCGCTTGACCGCGCACTGTTGGCGCCCAGAAAGCCACCAGCAGAAAAAGACCCGCGAATCCCATGCGACGATACATACACAACCCTCCCGTGAAGCAACGTGGCTGGCAGGGGGCGAGCGTATGGCCCGCTCCGAGCGATAGCTTGGACATAAGATACTCAAAAGCAATAGATCTGTCCAATATATTCATTCGCTATTCATGATCGGTTATGACGATCGATCGGGCGAGGATTTCGGGCCACCCGCTCCCTCACGGTCGCGGTTCAGTAAGTGGCTGATTTAGGCAGAGTGGCGATACCGAACCGCGACCGTGAGGGAGCGGGCACTCGTGTCGATTCAACTTAGTTCTTTTCGAAAGAACGCGAGGCTTCCGGCGGCATCCTCCTCGAAGGCGCCCTTTCCTTCGATGGAGATTCCGCCGTGGAAATCGGTCTGCTTGATCAGCCCGAAGAACCGCCCGTACTCGGGATCTTCGTCCGGCTGCTTGGGCCAAATGCGCCCGTTCGGATTCGCAAAATGAAGGTGCACAATCTGGTCGCGGGCGGTTCTCACAATCTCAGGATCTTCTTTCTCCTCCCGGAGATGGTAGTAGTCGATGATCATCTTGACATTGGGATGATGGACCTCGTGTACCAGCCGCAGCGCTTCCGCTCCCGAATTGATGATGTTGCTTTCCTGTTTGCGGAGCGGCTCGATGGCAATCACGATATTCTTCGATCGTGCGATGCCGCCGGCGCGCTGCAGGAAGCTCTTGATCTCCTGCCAGGCTTGCTCACGGGAGTAGCCCTCCGGGACGTTGCGCGAACTGGCACTGCCCCACACCACGATGCTGGCGCCCAACTGGCGGCAGCGGTCAAGCGTGGATCCCACGTACGACGTCAACGCATCCTGGCTCACATCGGGGCCTACCACTCTGAGGGTCCGGATAAAGCTGTTGAAGCTCTTACAACGGATGCGGGATGCCAAAACGCGCTCGCGGAAATCGGCAAAAGCCCGGTCGTTCAGGGCGGCGATGGCGGCAGCGGCCGGCTCGAAATAGTCGAACCCGTGCTGCGCCGCCTTGGCGAAATCATCTATGGAGCCGCACACACCGACTTCGACGCGCTTTGTCTTGGCGGGCGCCGGCAGAGCCGCGGCGCCGAGGGAAAGCAGGAACGCTCGTCTGGATGGCATGGAGATAAGCATACCTCCGGTTCAGCCCGCATGATAATGTGGAGTGCTGGAAAACCCATTGCATCGCAAATTCTTCGGTTGGTGGATTACAGCGGCCGCATTCGTGACGTCCGGGCTCGCCGTAGGCGTGCCGTACTATAACATCGCGTTTTTCTACGACTATTTCCAACGGGCTTTCGGCTGGTCGCGCGCTGGGATCACGCTGGGCTTTCCGCTGGCAGCGCTCCTGACAATTTGGGCGGGACCACTGGTGATCCATCGCTTCAGCGCCCGCAAGCTGATCCTGGCGGGCAGCGCGCTCACCGCGATTGCGTTGGCCGGATTCGGCAAGATGGGCTCGACCCTGTGGATCTACTATGCGCTGTGGGTGGTGTACACGGCCGGCTACATTTTTTCGGGACCGATCCCGCATCAACTGATCGTCTCGCACTGGTTCCGGAGAAACCGCGGCAAAGCTATGGGCATCGTGTACGTCGGCAACGGGCTGATGGGGTCGCTCGGATCGCTGCTGGTCAAGCCGCTGACGGAACGCTTCGGCTACCAGACGGCCCTGATGATTCTGGGAGCGATGGTACTGGTCTGCTGGCCGATCGCGCTCCTGGTTCTGCGCGACAAACCGTCGGACATGGGGCAGTATCCCGATGGTGACAGCGCGCCGCCGGCCGAAGCTGCGCTAGAATCTCATTCCTTCGCGGAGCTTCTCGGCAGCTACTCCTTCTGGCTGCTCCTAATCGGAAGTTTCTGTTCGATCGGCGCGGTCGGCGCGATCAACTTTCATATGAAGTTCGTGTTCCTGGACCAGGGATTCGAGAAGGGTCCGGTTGCCGACAGTGCCTGGCGCACCGCTTCCGTCCTGATTCTGTGGTCGAGCGTGGCCGGCCGGCTGTTGGTCGGCGGCCTGGCGGATCGCTTCTCGAAAAAAGTGGTGATGACCGCGACATTCGTCCTGGTCGCAGTCACGATTCCGAGTCTCCTGTTGGTGCGACCCGGCCATCAAGGGCTGCTCCTGGTCTTCGCGGTCCTGTTTGGTTTCGGATTGGGCGCGGATTATATGCTCATCCCGTTGATGGCGGCCGAGCAGTTTGGCATCAACAGCCTGGGCCGCGCCATGGCCGTGATTCTCCCGGTCAACACGATCGGCCAAACCTGGCTGCCGTATTTCGTCTCGATCCTGCGCGATCATTTCGGAAACTACTCGATCGCGATGGGAGTCGTGCTAGCGATTGCGCTCGCCGGAGCGATCTCGATCGCAATTCTTCCCAGTAGTTCCGCAACCTCTCGACTATGGCAAAGAAAAACATTGGCATCATCCTGAACGGCGTCACGGGACGCATGGGCACCAACCAGCACCTGGTGCGCTCCCTCCTCGCCATCCGTGAACAGGGCGGCATTCCGCTGCCGGACGGCACCAGGCTCTGGCCCGATCCGGTGCTGGTGGGGCGCAACGAAGCCAAGCTCGGCGAGCTTGCGGCGAGTCATGGCATCGCGCGCTTCAGCACGGACCTGGCGGCGTGTCTCGCGGATCCCGGTTACAGTATTTATTTCGATGCGCAAACCACGTCGCAGCGGGCCTCGGCGCTGCGTGCCGCGATCCTCGCGGGCAAGCACGTGTATTGTGAAAAACCAGTCGCCGACACGCTCGCGGCGGCGCTCGATCTGGCGAAACTTGCGAAGGAGTACGGGGGTAAACACGGAGTCGTGCAGGACAAATTGTTTCTGCCAGGGATCCGCAAGCTGAAGCGCCTGGT
>JBGPHB010000541.1:0-4533 GCA_041484155.1 Bryobacteraceae bacterium | reverse complement strand
GAAATCATTGAGAGTCTCTAACCGTACCACGGGAGACAACGGGTACAGCCACGGCTGATCGGCGGCGGCGCTCCGCTGGCTTTGATCGCAGGCCCCTGTGTCATCGAGAGCGAGGAACACGTTCACTTTCTAGCGCGCGAGCGCGGCCCTGGGTTGAAAGAAGGCCTGCGCATTCTGAAAAGCGTGCGCGACGCCGGTTTCGCCGTGCTCACCGATATTCACGAGCCGGCGCAGGCCGCCGAAGCCGCTGAAGCCGTCGACGTTCTGCAAATCCCCGCATTCCTGTGCCGCCAGACCGACCTGCTGGTCGAAGCCGGCCGCACCGGCCGCGTGGTGAACATCAAGAAAGGCCAGTTCGTCTCGCCGCACGACATTCGCCTCGCCGCCGAAAAGGTCGCTTCCACCGGCAACAACCGCATCATCCTTACCGAGCGTGGCAGCTCGTTCGGCTACAACAACCTGGTCGTGGACATGCGCGGCCTGGTGATCATGCGCGCCTTCGGCTGGCCCGTGGTTTTCGATGCCACGCACAGCGTGCAACTCCCCGGCGCCGCCGGCACAGTATCGGGCGGCGAGCCTCAGTTTATCGAACCCCTGTCGCGCGCCGCGGTGGGTGTCGGAGTCGATGCGGTCTTCGTCGAAGTGCATGAGGCACCAGAAAAGGCTTCGTCTGATGGCCCAAACGCCCTACGGCTGGATCTTTTGGCATCCTTCTGGCGCCAGTTGCGGCGGTTAAGCGAAGCGGCGGCCGGATAGAGGGCTTTCTAGCAATTTAGCGATGAGCGAGATATTTGATCGCGTCCTTGATTTGGTCGCCCGGGGTGAGCTCCCGATCTCGGAACACGGCTACGACGAATTGGCTGCGGATGGTATTCTGATCAGGGATGCTTGTGCAGGTGCCTCCCAGGGCACTGTGGTCGAAGAATACGCGGCTTATCACAAGGGACCGTGTGTCCTGGTCTTGCAGAGGGACCGCGAAGGCAACCCCCTCCACGTGCTGTGGGGTATTCCGAGTGGTGCGGCTTCTCCGGCGGTTCTTGTAACCGCCTATAGGCCGGATCCCAATCGCTGGGCGGCCGATCTTTTGAAGAGAAAGTCATGACAACAAGACGCGGAACAAAGTTCGTCCATGAGGGAGAATACGCCGCTGCCGTCGAAGTCGAGTGGATCGAGTCCGACACGGGCTGGTCACCCTATTTGTCCGTTGGCGACACTCAGAAACTGGACGAGGTGCGGGAGGCGCTGCGTCGAGGTGATCTCAAGAGAGCAACTCAACTGGGCCGAGTTTATCAACTCACCCCCGTAAAATGACGATCTTGCCGGGATGAGGGACGAGTGTCACTCGAGTATGCCGGATTCGACGGTGCGGCGTGCCCGAATCGATGAGAATCGGACCTGCGCCCCTACCGCCTGCCACAATCGCCAAGAGCCCTGCGCTTGGATCGTTTGGATGGCGTAAGCTGAATCGCTTGAATCAAGCCGCGAAGGCGCGAATAGACGCGAGTCTCTTCGTTCGCTGCCGACGACTCGTTAAGATTGCTTGGACTGCACTTGCTCAGCTGGCCTGCGGCGCAAGCGTGAGTTGTTTGAATCAGGTCGTGATACCTTGAAAAAGACGACCAGCGAGGTTTGCGCGATGGGCATCACGTTAGACATCCCCTATTCGATCGCCCGCAGCTTGCGGGTCCCGGAGGGCGAGGCGGAGCAGCGCTTGTGCACTGAGTTGGCGGCGGCCCTTTACGCTCAAGGCCTCCTTTCTTTCGGTAAAGCTACTGAGTTGGCGAAACTCAGCCGGTTCGCGTTCGCCGATGTGGTGACGCAGCGGGGCATCCCGCGTCACTACGGCGATGAGGAGCTAGCTGAAGACCGCGCGTATGCTGACGGTCAGTGACACATCGCCGATTTCCAATCTAGCGATCATCGGCGACACAGAACTGACGTAGCAGCCCCTGGCAGAAACCAATTGCAGGCCAGGGCCTGCGTTACTCGAATCAACCCTGCACGCCCCGGGTCCGCCGAGCGTCTAATATATAGTTATGCAGGGAAACAGGCGCCGTCGCGGCTTTTCGCTCATCGAGCTGCTGATCGTCATCGCGATCATCCTCATCATTGCGGCCATTGCCGTGCCCAAGATGAACAACCAGATGCAGGCTGCCCACGAGATGGCCGCGATCCGCCAGATCACTACCATCCACCAGGCCGAGACCCAGTACTATTCGCAATTTGGCCGTTACGCCACCAGCCTGACCGAGTTGGGGCCGCCCGCGAGCGGTGCGGCTACTCCGGCCGCCTCGGATTTGATACCCAAAGTGCTGGCCGAGGGCAAGAATAGCGGCTACCTCTTCACGGTGCAGGCTTCGCCCACGGGCTACGGAGTTTCCGCCGTTCCCGAGGCGTTCGGCAGCTCCGGCCGGCGCACGTTTTTCTCCGACCAGACCCTGGTGGTACGCAACAATTGGAGCCAGGAACCGGCCAACGTGAACAGCCCCGAAATCAAGTAGCGTCGCTTCCCATAATCTTCCATACGCTCTTGCGCAGCCGCGTTTTCAGGTTTATACTTCTGTTTTTGTGGCTCAGGCGATGGCGTTCCAGGAAGAAATCGATCCGTTGGCGCCCCAACGCGAAGCGGCGTTGTTTTACGGGCTGTTCCTGCGCGGGCACTCGGCCGAGACTTTACGCAGCGACATCGACGTCCCCAAGAAGCTGCTCGACAAGCTGTTGCGAAGGCATCGCAACGAACTTGCCATGCGCGAAAAACTCCGGCAGGTGTATCACTACCGCAAGCAGGTCCTGGCGGTTTTCGACGAGTTAGTCACTCGGGAGCGCACCCGGGAAAGAGTTCAGTAAGCCCGTTTCGCGACACCGGCGAAACCGTCGATCTCTTCGATCAGCGCCTGCGGGCGGGCCGTTTCCAGCGCCTCGAACAGCCGCCATTTGCCCGAAACGACCAGCATGGCTGAATGAGAGGCGGCTTCGATCATCTTCTCCAGCCGGACTCCCGCCCAGGAAGATATCTCGCGTCGAACTTCGTTAGTCGCCGCCGGACGGTCGAGCAGCATCAGAAACGCCGGGCCGCTCCACTGAAACAGTAGATCGGTCGGGCCCATCGATTGAGCGAGATGAATACTGTAGAACAACAACACCTCTTCGGCGGCTTTCATGCCGAAGCGATGTCTGATCAAATCAAAACGGTCCAGCACGAGAGCCACCGCGAACCGATGCGTGGCCTGGTTAAAAACAGTTTCGAGCGCCTTTTCCGCTTCGGCGCGGGAAGGTAATCCGCTTAAGCCGTCGCTGATTCTTCGGCCTTCCTGCGGCCGGTCCGAAACTATTCGTTGCTGAGCTTCGGGGGAAGCAGGAACGGAGGCGACCGAAGTCCGTTCACCAGGAGCGGTGGTCCCTCGGAAGATCAGAACCACACCGGTGACACTTTCCTTGCTAGGCCCGATGGGAACCACGGCATGCGCGCCCAGCGCCGGCGCGCCGGCGGCGGACACTTGAATGCCGTGGCTGGCGAGAGGCACTTCCGATCCGGTTTTGATGGCCTGGGCGATCGCTTCTCCTAGAATCGCCTGTTGGCCCTCCGTTAATTCGCGAAATAGCTTGGGTAACTCAGTCCCGCGAGCCTGATCCAGTTTCGAGTTCGTCAAGGTCTCCCACGCCAGATTCATATAGGCCAGCAGACCGTTGACATCGCTCGTAAAGACGGCGTCCTCCGTGCCTTCAAAGGCCGGCAGGAACGTCGCGCTGCCTTCCTTGAGCCGATTCGCGATGGCATGCCGATGGAGCGCAACGTCGATGGTACTGCGCAGCCGGGCCTCCTGGAAGGGCTTGAGAATGTATCCATAGGGTTCCGTCAGCTTGGCGCGGTTGATGGTGCTCTCGTCGGCGTTGGCGGTCAGGTAAACGATGGGCGTTCCGTGGTGCCTGCTCAAGAATGCCGCGGCTCGGATACCGTCCATTTCACCCGCCAGCATAATGTCCATCAGCGCCAGGTCGGGCTTTTCTGTTTTTGCCAGCCGGATGGCATCTTCACCGGACGCTGCCGAACAGGTCGTGTAACCCAACTTTTGCAGCGTCCTTTTGATCTGCATTGCCACGATCGCCTCATCTTCAACCACGAGAATATGCGGAAGTCTGTTTTCGCTCATAGCGCGCTCGGTTGTACTTGAGGTTGGAAAGCAATCTCAAATCGCGTGCCGGAATCGAGGGAGATGGTGAGCTTTCCCTTCAACTGCTGCGCCAGCGTCTCAACCAGTTGCAAACCCAACGACTCCGATTTGCCGGGAACAATCCCGGGCGGCATCCCTATGCCGGTGTCCCCGATCGTGAGCGTAATCTTATCGTCTTTGTTCGAACCCATCCGTATCTAGATCTCGCCCTCGCGTTGGTCCGGGAAGGCGTACTTTATGGAGTTCGTCAGCAGCTCGGTGATGATCAGGGCGCAGGGCATGGCGGTGCCCAGATCGAGCAGGAGGTGGGATACCTGTACGTTCAGCTTGATGCGGCCGCTGCCGGCCGGCTGGTACATGT
>JBGPHB010000540.1:0-4544 GCA_041484155.1 Bryobacteraceae bacterium | reverse complement strand
CGGGAGCCTTTTGCAGCGGGGGCGGTGGGGGCGGAGGCAACGGCAATGCGACTACCGTGGGCAGGTCGGTCACCGTCGGCAACGCGCGCTCGACGGTCGGCACTTCGCTTTGCAGGGCGGGGGGCGGAAGCGGCGGCGGCATGATCACGGTAGCCGCCAACGAGGGTGTTGACGGGGGTGTCGCCGCAGGCCGCTGTTCCCTGAGGCGTGTGCCACGCGTGACCAGGTGTTGCTTGATATCGCCGACTACCAGTTGAACTTCAAAATCGCTGGCGTGCTGCTTGGCGATTTCGTCCAGGCGGTAGAAAATCGGCTTCAGGGCCGCTAAATCGGTGGCCAGATCGACCTGACGGTCCAGGCCCTTCAATTCGTCCAGTGGATTCGGGTTATCGGCTCCCACGATGCTATCCTACACTAGAAAAGTCTTAGACAAGCTGAAGCATGTCCCACCTGGGCTGCAAACGTGGGACATGCTTTAGCTTGTCATCTTCCTAGCGCCGTGACTATTGCCTTCGACGCCACCCCCCTGACGGCTTCGCCCGGCGGCGTGGCGCGTTACACGCTGGAGTTGGCGCGCGCGCTGGCCACCTGTTTTCCCCAGGAGGAGTACTGGCTGCTCTCCGATCAGCCCTTCCCGATGCCGGGGCGCGTACCGCGCAATCTGCACTGCGGCGAGCCCCCGCGCACGCGGATTGCACGAAAGTGGTGGTTGTGGGGACTTCATCAAGAGATGACGCGACGGGGAGTGGATCTGTTTCACGGTACCGATTTCGCGGTGCCCTACCTGCCGTTCCGGCCCAGCGTTATGACGCTGCACGATCTCTCGCCATGGCTCGATCGCCAATGGCAGCCAGGGGCGGGACGTGTGCGAAAGCGCACGCGATTGCTGCTGCGGGCCGGTTTGGCCACCATGGTGATCACCCCCAGCGAAGCGGTACGGCGCGCGGCGATGGACCGATTCCGCTTGCCGGCGGACCGGGTGGTCGCCGTGCCCCTCGCGGCGTCCGAAGACTTTCGCCCCATCGCAGCTGCGCCCGCCGCGACGCCGTACTTCCTTTTCGTGGGCACGCTCGAGCCGCGGAAGAACCTGACCCGTCTGCTGGCCGCCTGGCGCGAGGTTCGCAAGACGCAGAATATCGACCTGGTGCTGGCCGGACGCGCTCGCGTGGATTTCGCTCGACCGGCGCCCGAAGCCGGCTTGCGCGTCCTGGGCGAGGTGCCCGAGCCTGACTTGCCCGCGCTCTACTCGGGAGCGCGAGCCGTGGTGTACCCTTCGCTTTACGAGGGCTTTGGGTTGCCAGTGCTCGAAGCGATGCAGTGCGGCGCGCTGGTGATCACCTCGCGCGATCCTGCCATCCTGGAAGTCACGGAGGGAGCGGCGGTACACGTGGAAGCGACTGACGCGCTCGGGTTAGAGGCCGCGCTGGCGGCGGTGGCGGAAGCGCCCGAGAATTTCTCCGCCGTGCGACAGCGGGGATTATCGCGCGCGAGGCAGTTTTCCTGGCGACGTACGGCGGAGCGCACACGGGAGGTCTATGACACAGCCAGACGCGCCTTCCGCAAATAGAGCGCTGTTCCTCACGCCCGAGCCGCCGGTCCCCGGAACCGGAGGCGGAGGGCTGCGGTCGGCTTCTCTGTTCGAATACCTGCGGGGACGCTATGACGTTCAGGTCGCCGGCTTCGACCTGCCGCACCACTCGAAGAAGCTGGTTGCGCGCGCGTGGCGGAACGGGTGGAGGCTCCTGCGCGGCGCCCCGCCGCTGCTCGACCGCTTTGCGGGCTTCGATGCCCAGCTCGCTCCCGTCCTGGACGGCCGGAGATACCGTGTAGCTGTGATCGAACATTTCTGGTGTGCGCCGTACGCCCGGAGTCTACGGCCGCACTGCGACCGCCTGGTCCTCGACTTGCACAACATCGAAAGCGAGCTGGCGCAGTCGCACGCGCGCGCCACGCGGGGGCTTGAATCGGTGGCGTTCTCGCGTTTCGCGGGGGCGTACCGGCGGCTGGAGCGGGAATGGTTGCCATGGTTCGACGTGGTATTGGCAGCGTCGGAAGACGACCGCCGCCGCGTGGATCACGCGAATGTTCATGTGTTCCCCAACACCTTGCCGGAAACCACGCCTCCGAATACCGCCGAAGCAGATTGCGTCATTTTCAGCGGAAATCTCGAGTACCATCCCAATGTTCAGGCAGTCCGATGGTTTGTCTCGCAAGTCTGGCCGTCCGTACGGGAGAGTTTCCCGGGGATCGAGTTGCGCCTGGTGGGTACCAACGCGCACGGTGTGGCGAGTCTCGTCAATAATGATAAGCAAGTGCGGATCGTCGGGCCGGTTGAGAACGCGATCGAGGCGCTCGCTCCCGCGAAAGTTTGCGTCGTGCCGTTGCTTTCAGGCAGCGGGACGCGGTTCAAGATTCTGGAAGCCTGGGCGGCGGCGCGCGCCGTGGTCTCGACCACCATCGGCGCCGAGGGCCTGGGAGCGCGATCCGGCGAGCACCTGCTTCTGGCGGACGATCCGGGGGAATTCGCAGCCGGCATTGTGCGCCTGCTGAGAACCCCGGATCTGCGCCGTCAATTGGGCGAAGCCGGGCGAGCGCTCTACCTGGATCGCTATACCTGGCCGGCAGCCTGGCGGCGGCTGGAGCAGGCGGGGATTTGAGTGGCGCGTTTCATCACTCCTCCCGCAGGGCCACCAGCGGATCGATCCGTACCGAGCGGCGCGCGGGCAGGTAGCAAGCGAGCATTGCGATCGCGACCAGCAGCAGCGGCGCACCCAGCAGCAGGATGGGATTATCGGTTCCCGACGCAAAGACTCGCGCCAGTTCGGCCGTGGCATAGGCGAGCACGCGGGAGGCGCCGAACGCGCCCGCGAAGCCCAGCAGGGAGCCCACGACCACCAGCGTTGCGCCTTCCTTCAGGACCAGGCTCAGGACCTGAGCGCGACGCGCCCCCAGCGCCATGCGGATGCCGATCTCCTTGCGCCGCCGCGCCACCGCGTAGGCAGTGATGCCGGCCAGGCCGATGGAGGCCAGGATCAGTCCAAACACGCCCAGGCACACGTAAAATACCGAACTCATTCGAACCAGAGCGTTCATTTGATCCAAATGAGCGCGCATGCTGCGTACGTTGAACACTGTCAGGCCAGGATCGATGGAAGTAACCTGCGCCCGCACCTCTGTCATCGCATCCCGACCCGTGGCCCCACGCAGGATGACCGTCGGGCTCGGGAACGCGTCCAGAGGAAGGAACACGGTAGGTTGCGGCTTCACCATCATGTATCCCGACTTGATATCGCGGGCGACACCCACGATGGGGTAGCTCCGCTCGCCCTCCCGGACGCGGCGGCCGATCGGATCCTCATCGCCGAACAATTCTCGCGCCGCGGTTTGATTCACCATCGCCGGTGTGGCTGCCTTCGCACTCAGGTCGCGCGGGATCAATTCACTTCCACTCACCAGCGGCACGCCCAGCACTGCGAAATAGCTCGCACCGATCCGTTGGCTGACCACGTTCACCACTTTTTCCGGCTCACCCGCGCTGTTGGGAGCAGTAATGCGGACGTTGGGGATTGCGGTGAGGTCGGAGAGTGGAACCCCTTCCGCCAGGGTCGCCGCCCCGGAGGATGCAAGCCGGTCTGGCAACTTGTCGAACAGCGCCGCCGACTGTTCCGCCGAGTAACCATCGCGCACCGGATCAAGCTGAAACAGGTAGAGTCCGGCGGGACTGAAGCCCGGGTCGGCGCGCGTGGCCTTTTCGTAGCCCGTCACCAGGTAGGTGGTCAGGAGCAACACGGTCAGCGAGGCGGCGACTTGGCCCCCCACCAGAAAATTGCGAAGGCCGAACCGGCGATAGCCTCGTAACGGAGTTGCCGCTCCTTCCTTCATTGCGGACGCCAGATCGGTGCGTGTGGAGGCCAGCGCCGGCGCCAGCCCAAATCCCACGCCTGCCACCACCATGATGGCCATTGCAAACACCAGCGAGTGAAAATTCAGGTGATAGTCGACTTCGGAGGGCGCCTGTCCGGCTACGTTCCTTGCCCCTGCCACCAGGACCGCCAGGAGCCAATACGCGAAGACCAGACCCCCGATGCCGCCGGCCAGAGACAACATCAGGCTCTCAGTGAGCAACTGCCGCACCAGGCGGAACCGGCTCGCGCCCACGGAGAGACGGATGGCGATCTCCTTGCGCCGCTGGCTGCCACGCGCGAGCAGCAGATTGGCAAGATTCGCGCACGCCAGCGCGAGCACCAGGCCGCCCAGGATGGACGAGAACACGTAGCTCGTCGCGCGTTGCTCGGGAGTAAAGGGGATTACGCCACCAGCCGAGATCAGCCGCAGCCGCCGGCCCTTGTCGTCCGGCCTTGCACCGGAAGTTTCTCCCTTGAGCTGGCGGGCCACAGTGTCGAGCGCCGCCGTGGCCGCGGGCTGCGACACGCCGGGCGCGAGGTGCAATACCACCCGAAACAGCGGCTGGTCGCTGCGGTGCAGCGCGTCGTTGGCGAGTTCCGGAGCCAGGCCCGGGCCGGAGGTGACGGGTACGAACATCT
>JBGPHB010000539.1:0-4546 GCA_041484155.1 Bryobacteraceae bacterium | reverse complement strand
ACGAATTCCTTACACCTTCTGACGGGCAGGGCTTTGTCGTACGTTTTACAACACCCCGCAAAGCCCTGCCCGTCAGGGCGGGGGACACCGGATGCTAGTCCGAGGAACTGAATCAGGCGGTCACGGACTAGAAGTGACCACGGCGCATCCGGAACAGCACTCGAAGTACTGGGCTAACCTGCTGGATTTGTGCGTCGTCGAGCTTGCTGATGTCTTCGTCCTACCGGATGGTGCGGTATGAAAGCCGACGCGTCCCTTAAGTCGGGGAACAGTCCTAGTACTGCTTTGCTTGAAACTCCGCGAGTGTGCGCGTAGAATCCGGAATAAGCCACCCCCCCGCTGCTCTCGGAGCACGAGCGAATGGAGCTGATTGAGGACTTCTTACGCCCGCGAACCTTCGGCAGTCCACGCAAATCCCCCTGGAGGAGCCACCTTCACCGTCAAGGGAGCGAGACAACTCAGTCTTCGCTGCCCCTGTCTCTGCGCCAGCTCAAACGAGAGTGTCCGCAGTTGGAAATTGGACAAGCCCGGATCTTGAACAAATCTTGTGGCAGCAAGAGCAGCTCACCGGCCAAGTCCCGGTAGTTTCGACGCCCGCAAAATCGGACATCAAATCGCATGGGCCATTCAAGCCGATCGATCGCGGCGCGGGCATGGCATTGTCTTCAAATCAAAACCGGTTCCTTGAAGCATTGATTGACCGGTACACACGGCGTACCGCCGGATCGAAAAGACTCGCCGCTGAAAACCGCCCGATTCTAGCCGATCCCCGTTCCGTAGCGGGATTCAAACAGCTTTGGAAGGAGATGGTATATCCGATCGTTACGATACGATCGGACGGATCGAAGGTTTGGGATGTCGACCGCAACGAGTACGTGGATTTCGTCATGGGCTTCGGCGTGAGCCTGTTCGGGCACAGGCCGTCATTCGTCGTTCAAGCAATCCACGAACAACTGGATCGAGGATTCGAAATCGGCCCGATACATCCGCTCGCGGGTGAAGTCGCCGCTCTTGTGAGGGAATTTACCGGTCTGGAGCGCGTCAGTTTTACCAACACCGGCTCGGAAGCGGTAGCGGCTGCGATTCGAGTCGCCCGAACCGTTACCGGTCGCGACAAGATCGTGGTCTTTGCGGGCGCCTACCATGGCGTCTTCGATCAAGTGTTGGTGCGTTCGGTCACAGTCAACAATGATGCCCGCACCGTGCCGATTGCCCCGGGGATTCCCAACAGCGCACTCAGTCAGGTGATCGTGCTTGACTACGGCAATCCGCAATCCATCGAGATTCTCCGGGCGCATGGGTCCGAGATCGCAGCCGTGCTGGTGGAACCGGTACAGAGCCGAAGACTGGATTTGCAACCCAGGGAGTTCCTGCACGAGCTCCGGCGAACCACGGAACGGACCGGCTCGGCGCTGATCTTCGACGAAGTGCTGACCGGCTTCCGCGTGCATCCCGGCGGAGCGCAGGCGCATTTCGGCGTGCGGGCGGACCTCGCAACGTACGGCAAAGTCCTCGGTGGCGGATTGCCAATTGGCGTGGTCGCGGGCGCCGCGAGATTCATGGATGCTCTGGACGGCGGGCACTGGCAATATGGCGACCGGTCGTTCCCCGAGGCTGGTGTTACCTTCTTTGCGGGCACCTTCGTGCGGCATCCGTTGGCCTTGGCCGCGGCCAAGGCGGTTTTGACGCACCTCAAACAGAGCGGACCGGAACTGCAGCAGAAGCTGACTGAGCGGACGGCGCAGCTTGCGATTAGGCTCCGGACCGTGATTGAGGAGTTTCAGGCGCCGTATCACTTAACGCAGTTCAGCTCGCTCATCCAGCTCACCTTCGCTCCGGAGCAGACGTTTGCCGGGTTGCTCTACTATCTGCTGCGCGAGCGCGGGATTCACATTTCGGAAAACCGTGCCTTCGTCATGACCACGGCTCACGGCGACGATGACGTCGCCCGATTGATTCGCGCAGTTCGCGAAGGTTTGTCAGAGATGCAATCCGCGGGATTTCTGCCGCCGTCTTCAGGCCTGGCTGTGAAATCCACAATCTCTCCAGCAATTCGGGCGGCTGAAACGCCGCCGCTGGATCCCAGTGGCACATTTCCGGATGAGCGGCGCTTCGATACACCAGGTGATCCACTCGAACGGACGCTCACTCAGATTTGGTCCAAGGTCTTGAAGGTAAAACGCGTGGGGCTGCATGACAATTTCTTTGAGTTGGGCGGGCATTCTCTCGCCGCGGTCCGGCTGCTGGCTGAAATCCAAAAGGTAACGGGCAAGGCGCTGCCGCTGGCGGCTCTCTTTCAGGCTTCGACCGTGGAAGCCTTGGCGAGCTTGCTGCGTAAAGACGGCTGGACTCCCTCCTGGTCGGACGCGAACTCGATCGCCGCCTCTCAGGTGATCCCCATTCGCTCGGCTGGTTTCCGCCCGCCCCTTTTCTTTCTGGGACCGCAGCCGCTGTTCCGCGCACTCATACTCCGGCTCCCGGAGGACCAGCCGGTCTTTGCCGTCTCGGTTCTCAATACTTCAACGCTTCCGGTCCCGTACCGGCTGGAAGACATCGCGGCTCACTACCTCGAAATGATCCATAAGTTCCATCCTGACGGCCCGTATGCGTTAGCTGGATGGTGCAACGATGGTGTGCTCGCATATGAGATGGCGCAACAAGTGCGCGCGCAAGGAGGGAGTGTCCCGCTGGTGGTGATGCTCGAGTCGTTCCATTCGTCAGGCCCACGCGGGAGAGCTCGCTGGGTCGCCCGGAAAGAACGGCTTAGGTTCCATCTTGCCAACATTTCGACGGTGGGCGCCAAGCAGGCTGTCGAGTATTTGCGGCAGCGCTTGGAGACGCTGGCCCAAAGTATTCGGGCCTATTCCTGGCGCGCCTCGTACAAATTTCACTTGCGCGCGGGCCGTCTGAGCCAACGTCTGCGTGTTGCCGAGCAGATCATGCCGTTGGTGGTAAGGGAATACCGCCCCCAACCCTTCGGAGGACCTGTCCTGCTGGTCAGAGCTCAGAAGCGCCCGGTCGGCGCCGACGCGGCCCTCGGTTGGAGAGGGCTGGTGCCCGATCTGGAAGTCGTGGACGTTCCTGGCAATCACGTGGACATGTTCGTGGAACCGAATGTCGAGGTCTTGGCAAACGCGCTCAGCGCCCAGCTTCTGAAGCTTCACCACGAATACGCTACGTCCTCAACTACCGGTGCGCCCGGCGCCTCCAGCCGGTCCAGGCCGAACGGCACGGCAAAGAGCGTACCTCGGTTCACGTAGACGAAGGCGAAGGAGAGAGGACGGGTGGCTGGCTCGGAACTGGCTCGGAACAAGAACGTCGGCACGAGTGCATTTCTCAACTTAACCCCGCCCTGACGGGCAGGGCTTTGCGGGTTTGCGCCCGTCCACGGCGCTCGTCAACCACCCCGGAAAGCCCCGCCCGTTAGGGCGGGGTTGCGGCGGTTAGCAACCGCCGCGCAGCTTCCCAAGCTGCCCCACGCGATGAAACATTTTCATGTGGTCAGAGACCTATGAATGCCCGGCGGTCCCCGCGCGAGCGGCTATATGATCTAATCGATGAAAGACCGGGAGACGACGAAGATGAGAATCTGGATGAACCTGGCCGTAGCCACGGCCGCTCTTGGCGCCGGCGGAGCGACCCTATTCGCGCAGTGGCCGGACTATCGGACCGCTGGCCCGAGAACGCCGGACGGGAAAATCGATATCAAGGGGCCCGCCCCGCGAACGGCTGCAGGCAGACCCGACTTCTCCGGGCTATGGGAACAGGCCGACAGCAAGAGAGTGTCGTTCAATGGAACGCCTCCGTTGCCATTTGAGATTCCCTCGGCGCCGGACGATCCTCCCGTGGCGCAGTTCTTTCCAGCCGTGGGCCGCCGCATTGCGCGCGGCGCGGAAAGCGAACAACGCCAAAGACAATTCCGACGCGCATTGCCTGCCGATGGGTCTGACGCAGCTCCACATGCATATTCAGCCGCGTAAGGTTGTGCAGACGTCACGCGAGATTGTGGTGTTATACGAAGCCAATGGGAACACCCGGCAGATCCTCACGGATGGGCGCTCGCTGCCGAACAATAGTCCCACGCCATGGTGGTATGGATACTCGGTCGGGCGTTGGGAGGAGGACACACTGGTGGTGGAGACCGCCGGGTTCCGCGACGATGTATGGCTGGACGTGGACGGCAGCCCGATGACCAGCGCCGGAAAGGTGACCGAGCGCTGGCGGCGGCCGTACTTCGGGCTGATGCACGTGGATATCACCATCGACGACCCCAAAGCTTACACCAAGCCGTTCACGGTGCGGGTGAACCATCGCTTGATGCCGGATACCGAGTTAATGGAGTTCGTCTGCGAAGAGCGCGACGCGGTCCATTACGTCGGGGGAAACGGGAAGTAGCGAGCGCGCCCTTCTTTATTTCCCCACGGCTTTCCACAGCTCCGCCTTGGTCTGCGGAGCGGCCGAGGTGTGCACGTTGATATAGCGATCGAAGTCCAGGTTGAGCTTCTCCAGAATCGGAACCAGAGCTTTGACGTGGTCGTTGCCTGGT
>JBGPHB010000538.1:0-4558 GCA_041484155.1 Bryobacteraceae bacterium | reverse complement strand
TACATGCTTACATGCTATCACGATACTCCTATTAACACAAGAGTAGAGTACAAGCTGTACATGCCTACTTTATCGGGCTCAAGAAACGTCTTCACACATCAAAACAAACAACTTCAACTCATTGAGAGCAAGAACTTCGGTCTAGACAACCCTGAACGGCATCGTGGCGCGAACACTCGTGTTTGCCACGTCCGCACTCTTGCGGACGCGCGTTCACATGAGTGTGAACGTGGCACGCAAAAGTGCGTGCGCCACGTCGCTTCCGCGACGGTTATGGAGCGGTCTTGACGATCTTCAGAACGAGCGCGGAGGGCTTCGGCGAATACAATTCTTCGACCAGTGCGGCGCGATTGCGCAGAATCGCGCCTTGATTCAGTGAACCTTTGTCTGTGACCTCGTGGGAATCGATGGACGGAGCGTCTTCCAACAGAATCGCCCGCGCGATGCGATTGGAGCTGCCGGTGCTCGAGGCCGCGAGTTCCTTCAACAGGTCTTGAAACTTGGCTCGAACCGGCGCGCTCGCGACAACCTCCGGCGCGGGCGCACTCTTGGGCAGCTCAGGGCAGAGCTGGCGGCAGGCGTCCAAGGCGGGAAACACCAGCACGGTCACATCGTCGCGATCGTGACCGGCGATGACCACGTCCTGAACGTACGGCGAACAGTGGCTGAGGAATTTCGCGCGGAGCGGTCCCACGCTCACCCACGTGCCCGTGGACAACTTGAAATCTTCCGCCATACGCCCGTCGAAGAAGAATCCCTCGCCAGGCCGGTTCTCATCCACGAAACGCAGAGCATCGCCCAGCTTGTAGAATCCCTCCTCGTCAAACGCGGCGCGCGTCAACTCCTCCTGACGCCAGTACCCGGGCGTGATATTGGGACCACGCAGCCGAGCCTCGAGTTTGCCCATATTCGGCACCAATTTCAACTCGACGCCCGGACCCGGAACCCCAACCATGCCGGCCTTGGCCACCTCGCGCCTTGGCGCCAAAGCGAAGGGAGCGGTTTCGGTGGACCCCAGTCCGGTCAACATGAGGATTCGTTCTCCGCACGTCTCGATCGAGAGCGCGTCCAACTCATCGAAGACGTGCTGGGATAGTCCCGCGCCGGCGTACCACAGCAGTTTTACGCGGCTGAAGAAGCGCTCGCGCAATTGCCGATCGCTCCGCAGGAAAGGAATCAGCGCCTCGAAGCCTTTGGGGACGCCCAGGTAGAACGTGGTCGCGATCTCGCGCAGATTCCGAACCGTTTTTTCGATTCCCCCCGGCATGGGATCGCCATCGTCGATGTACAGCGTGCCGCCGTTGTACACGATCAAGCCCACATCGTGGTTGCCGCCGAACGTATGGTGCCACGGCATCCATTCACAGATCACAGGCGGCTCGTCCATGAGGAACGGCAGGCAGGTGGCGATCATGACCTGGTTGCTGCACCACATCTTCTGGGTATTGATCACGCCTTTGGGAACTCCGGTCGAGCCCGAGGTAAACAGAATCTTGGCGATCGTGTCCGCTCCAACCTTGGCGTGAGCTTGATCGACATCCCGCGTAGCCGGGACGTCTGCGAGTTGCGAGAACGCTTGCGTACCGGCGACCACTTCGGTACCCGGTGGAACCACTGCGTCGATGGCCCGGCTGTACCTGGCACGGTCCGCCGCAAACACCAGTCCGGGCGTGAGCAGTCCGAAGATGTGCCGGAGCTTGGCAAAGTCCGACGAGATCAGTGAGTAGGCCGGAGAGATCGGCGCATACGGGACACCCGCATACATAGCGCCAAAGCTGAGCAGCGCCTGTTCGATATCGTTGCTTGAAAGAATCGCCACGGGCCGGTCTGCCGAGAGGCCGCGGTTGATCAGAGCCTGAGCGACGTTGCGGGCGAGTGTTCGAAACTCCCGATAGGCGATTTTCCGCCAGCCTCCATCGGGCGCGCGCTGAGCGAAGAAGGTTCGATCCGGAGCGTGCTCCGCCCAGTAATCCAGCCGCTCGGTGAGCTTTGTCGGATAAGGCCCGAGAGCGTCGACGGTACGCATGTACATCGAGCCGTCGGCAGATCGTGTGAGAGTGATCTCGTCCGGCCCCAGGTGGACATCCCGGACGGGTGTGGCCGTCGTCACGCGACCGCCAGTTGCTGGTCTCTGGCGGTGTCAAACCCGGCGAACGTGTCCCCCCGCTCGGCCAGCTTCTTGAGTAACGGCGCCGGTTCCCACAATTCGCCGAACTGCTGGTGAAAATCGCGGATGCGCTCGTACACTTTCTTCAACCCGACCGTGTCGGCGTACCACATCGGGCCGCCGCGATACGCGGGAAAGCCGTAGCCCGTGACGTAAATCACGTCGATATCGGCGGCCCGGAGCGCGTGTCCTTCTTCTAAAATGCGCGCGCCTTCGTTGATAAGGACGTAGATGCAGCGCTCGATGATTTCCTGGTTAGAGATCAGCCGCCGCTCAATCCCGGCCTCGCGCGCGGTGTTCTCGATCAGCGCATGCACCTCCGGGTCGGGAGTCGCCTTGCGGTTTTCGTCGTAGCGGTACCAGCCCGCACGCGTCTTCTGCCCGTAGCGGCCCATCTCGAAGAGCTTCTCCAGCACCACGGGAACACGCACGCCCGGCTTTTCCAGATGCTTGTATTCCTGCCGCACCCTCCACGCGAGATCGATCCCGCCCATGTCGTCGACGGCGAAAATTCCCATCGCCATCCCGAACTCATACAGTGCGCCGTCGACCTGCGAAGGCGTGGCCCCTTCTTCAGCCAGGAACTGAGCCTCGCGCATGTAGGGAAACATCATGCGGTTTCCGACAAAGCCGCGGCTATTTCCCACCACCACGCCAACCTTGCCCAGTTTTTTCGCCAGCGCCAAGGCCGTGGTGATCACTGCTTTGCCGGTCGAGGCGCCGCGCACGATCTCGACCAGCCGCATCACGTGTGCCGGACTGAAAAAGTGCGTCCCGATGACCATGTACGGGCGCGACGTAGCCGCAGCAATCTGGTCGATGTCGAGCGTGGAGGTATTTGTGGCGAGCACGCAGTCCGGCTTCGCAAGCTTGTCGATTTCGGCGAAGAGCTGCTTCTTCAGAGTCATGCTCTCGAACGCCGCTTCGATCACAATATCCGCGTCCTCAAATCCCGAATAATCCAATTGAGCTTGAATCAACGCCATCCGCTGATCCATTACTTCCTGCGAAAAACGGCCCTTCTTCACGGAGCTCTCATAGTTCTTGCGGACCGTGGCCAAGCCGCGATCCAGGGCGGCTTGCTCGGTTTCCTTGATCCGGACCGCAATCCCGGCGTTCGCCAAGGCCATGGCGATTCCGCCGCCCATGGTGCCTGCGCCGATGATGGCGGCTTGGCGAATCGTATAGGGAACGGTCTCTTTCGGAATGCCGGGAATCTTCGCCACCGCACGTTCCGCGAAGAAGGCGTGGATTAACGCCCGGCACTGGTCCGAAGCGAGGCATTCCAGCAGAATTTCGCGCTCTTTCTTGCAGCCCTCTTCAAACGGCAGCGCAGTGGCGGCTTCCAGGGCATCCACGACGGCGAGAGGCGCCATCATGTTGCGCCGTGTCTTACGAGCTTGCTCGCGTCCGGCCGCGAAGATCGCGACGTTCAACGACGCCGAACCTAGCCTTTCATTCCGCTCACGAGTCTTCCGATGGGTCCCGTCATGAGCGGCTTTCTCGCGAGCGAAAGCACTTGCCCCAGCCAGCAGGTCGCCGTCGATGACGCGGTCGATCAAGCCCAGCCGCAGCGCCTCTGGCGCCTTGATCGGTTTGCCCGACACGCACAGCTCGACCGCGGCGGCTACGCCCACCAAGCGTGGCAACCGCTGCGTTCCCTCGGCGCCCGGGATGATCCCGAGGTTCACTTCCGGCTGGCCGGCCTGCGCGTCGGGGCTGGCGACACGGTAATGGCCGGCCATGGCGACTTCGAGACCGCCTCCCAAGGCGGTCCCGTGCAGGGCCATCACCACCGGCTTGGCGCAGTCTTCGATTTTCTTGAGCAGGCCGTGAAGGCTTGGACCGCCTTCGCGCCCGGCGCCGTGCGCCACCATTTCCAGTTCCCTAATATCCGCGCCGGCGATGAAGGTCCGGCCAGCACCGATGACCACGACGGAGCGAATCGACGGATCCCGATCCACCTCGTCCATGGCCGTGGAAATCCCCTCGGGAACACCAGGGCTGAGCGCGTTCACCGGCGGATTATCGATTGTGATTATCCCGACACCATCGTGCCGGGTGAGAGTCACCTGTTGGTCCGTCATGCTTCAGGCTGTAGCGGGTATTTTGATCAGCTTCGCACCCGGAACAGTACTAAAAATAGTCTTGTCCGCGAGCGCGATCTCGAGATTTCGCCGGGCCAGGCACGCGTGCTCTCGAGCCAAGCTCTCGGCGCGGGCTCCCTGGCGGTGTTCGATAGCCTCCACGATCGCGTGATGATGCTCGTGGCCGATGGTACGCAGCTCCTCCGCCTGGGGCGCCCTCACGCCCGCAAAAACGAGCGCGCTCGGCGACGCAAACGGGAGCGACAGCACTCTTTGCATGGTCCAACGCAGCATAGGGCTTTTC
>JBGPHB010000537.1:0-4559 GCA_041484155.1 Bryobacteraceae bacterium | reverse complement strand
TGAGACTTATTTCACGAACCACGGGGACAGGAGACTAGCTCTCAGCCACTCACCTCGGTACAGTAAGGAAGGGCACACATGCGAAGGAAGACGCTCCCGGCTGTTCTAATCCTGGCGCTCCTGTTCGCAGCCGCAACCTCCATCGCGTTCTTTCAAACGCCCGAGGAAGAGACTGCCTGGGTCTGCCCCATGCATCCTGATTACACGATGGACATCACCGGCAAGTGTCCGCGCTGCGGAATGGATCTGGTCCGCGCCGCGCCATTTGATGTTCGTGACTACGGGCTCGACTTCCGCACTGTGCCCGCGGTCGTGAAGCCCGGTCAGAGAGTCACGATGCGCTTCAAGATCCTCCACCCTTCGACCGGCCAGCCCATCAAGAAATTCGAGGTCGTGCACCAAAAGCAATATCACCTGTTCCTGATCAGCCACGACATGGAGTACTTTCAGCACATCCACCCAGAAGAGCAATCCGACGGCACATGGACCATCGACGCGACACTCCCGAAGGCCGGCTATTACAAGGTGCTGTCCGACTTTCTGCCAAGCGGCGGCGCGTCCCAGTTCCTGGCGCGGCCGCTCGTCACCGCGGGCTATGCCGGCGATCTCGCCGCCGACGGCGCCCATCTCGTGCCCGACACGAATCCGACGAAGACCGCGGACGACATCACGGCAACACTTGGATACGATCCGGGAACCTGCCTTGTCGGCCTGTACTGCCATCTGAATTTCCATCTGACTGACAGCGCCACCCGCCGTCCGATCACCGACCTTCAGACCTATCTCGGCGCGTTCGGCCACACGCTCATCATGAGTGAAGATATGGTGGATTACGTCCACTCTCACCCGCTCGACATTCTCGCGCAGCCGGATGACGACGGCGGGCCTCCGCAATTCCTGATCCCTCCCGGCGCCGATCTGGAAAAAATCCGAGGCGGTCCGGACGTGACCTTCGAAGGTTTGATCCCGAAACCGGGCCGCTACCGCGCCTGGACTCAGTTCCGCCGCAACAACAAAATCCACACGTTCGCGTTCACCTTCAATGCGATCCCCTAATCTAGCCCGCATGCTTACGCATGGCGGTTCGGTGCCAGCGAACATTGCCAGCCTGCGTCGCCAGCCAACCCAGCCTCGCACCGCCAGTCCAGCCCCGCACCGAACCGCCATGCGTAAGCATGCGGGCTACCTGGCCCTGGTCATCTGCGCGGCGCAACACGCGTACTCTCACGAGACCCTGACTACGACCGTCCTCTTCGACCGCGAAATCGTCCGCATCCTCGACAAGCACTGCGTGATGTGTCACGTCGAAAGCGGCCCGTCCTTTCCCCTCGCAACGTACGAACAAACCTGGCTCCAGAAGCGGCAGATCCGCGCCGACGTGATCGCCCGCCACATGCCGCCTTGGGCGGCGGTTCCAGGTTACGGTCAGTTCGTCAATGAGAACAGCCTGACGTTGCGCGAATCCCAATTCATCGTGTCGTGGGTGGAGGGCCTGGGACCCCGCAATGCCGGCACGGTGTTCACGAACACGGCGGTCTCGGAGCGGCCGAAAGAAGTGCGAGCCCACACAGATTTCGACCGGTGGCAACTCGGTGAGCCAAGCCTGACGCGTCAACTTCCCCCAACTACGATTGAAGCGAACGAGGTCAAACGCACAGTGATCGATCTCGGCCTGACGTCGGAACGCCGCCTCCGCGGATTGGAATACATGCCGAGTGACCGGCGTGTGGTGCGCGCGGCATTCTTCACCATTCAGGAAACCGGCCAGTGGATCGGAAGCTGGACGCCGTGGTACGGCTTCATGAACCTTCCTAAAGGAACGGCCTATCGCCTGCCGGCGGGATCCCACATCGTGGCCGAGATCCAATACCGAACCGCGAAAGAGCGGGTCGTCGAAACACGGTACTCTAGGCCTGTTCTTCGCCGATCAGCCCTCGCCCAAGTTGGTTTCGGATCTCGTTCTGAACGGTGGTAAGGCCAAGCTCGCCGCGGACACCTTCGTTTTGGCACTCCGGCCGGAGGCTCAGCCCGGTGTGACGTCCATCGAAGTGTCCGCGCGAAAACCCGACGGCGGTACGGAAGTGATGCTGTTCGCGAAAGATTTGCCGGTGAACTAGCCGACGCCGTACATCTTCAAAGACCCAATCGCACTACCCAAGGGCACGGAGCTGTCGGTTACCGCCCATGGAGGCACTGTCCGTCTGACGGTCAGCGCCTATCGGAAGTAACGCTCACGGCTTCTTCACGAGCGTCAAAGGAAAGCTCCCGCCGCCCTGCGACCAGATGCCGTTCAACTCCGAGCCTGCCTTGTTAATCTCGCCCTCAAACTCCCCGCTGACCATTTTGACGTTCAGGGTCAGCTTGGAGTCTTTTTGGCTGATGGAGCTCACCGGAAGCTCTATCCCGCCCTGCTCGAGACTCGTCAACACGCCTTTAGCCCCAGTGTCATCGTTCGACAATTTCAACATTAGCCTTAACGATTGACTCGCCTGGAGCGTTCCTTCCCAGGTCCCGGCGAATTGCTTGGCCACCGCCGGACTGCTCTTCACGGTTTCGACCTTTGGATCGCCGGTACGGCTGAACTTGAAGGGAAACGCGCCGGGTCCTTGCGTGAAGTTGCCCGACATGGTTTTGCCGTCGTTGGAGAGAGTGCCCGTGAAAGTCGGGTCGCCAGGCGCACTCTTGATGTGGAACGTCAAGTTCCGTTCGTGAACGTGATCGGCTCCAACGGAAGCCCCGAAACATTCTGCGCTGGTATCGCGATCGAACCGGCCCAGCTATTTGCCGTCTTATCCAGATCGACTTCCATGGCCATCGATTGACCGGGGATCTCGATCGAGCCGGTCCAGTGGCCCCGAGGGCCGTCCTGTGCGCAGACCGGGAAGACCAACACCGCGAAAATTCCAATCCCTCTCAACACCTTGTTCATTCTTAAAAGGTTCTCCTACTTCTTCGCGGCGGCCTTCTCTTGCGCGCGGGCGCCTGAAAGCGAACCTGCCAGGCCATAGTTTCCTTCGTGGCACGCGTACTCAAACAGCGGCCCTGGCGCTTTCATCATGGGCATCTGCGCGGTCCAGGACTTAGTGAACGTCTCGGGATCGTTCACCGTGAACTCGTAGAGCATCATGTCCGGACCCGTGCGCGTGAACCGTTCTGTCAGATGCATGTGCTCGCTGGACCCTCGGAATCTGGTCCGGTCCGTGAAATTGGTGGTTTCGACAACCAGCGTGTTGCCGTCCCAATGCCCTCGCGAGTCGCCCGACAATTGACGAACGTCTTGCGAAATGTGCGGGCGACCGTCGGTTGGAATGATGCGCAGGTCGTGGATCTGCTCGCTGAGTAGCGCCACGTATCCGGGAGCCTGCACGATCTGATAATTGGCGTTGTAGTTGGCGGGAATCATGGGCGGCCCGGCATTCGACACGGCGATGCAACGCTCGGCCAGGGACCGGTTTTCCGGGCCGTCGAACTCATGTCCGCGGCCCTGTGCCGTGCGGTCGGCCGCCATCTTCTGCGCCGCGGGTGTCATCGGAGGCACCTTGCCATCCGGCGGATCGACGATCAGAGACGTCCGCCGGTCCGGTGTAATCCGTCCGCGGTCCCGCCAGAACTCGTTGTAAGCGCGGTTGACGTCGGTGGCCGTGCCCCCGTCGCGGCGATCTGCGTCGACACTCTTGAGTTCCTGCTTTTCGAATTCGGCCGCTTCCGCCTCGCTCAAGACCGCCTTCGATGAGTACTGACTTGCCCGTTCCAGGGGCGTGAGTGTGGCGTTGTTCCATATCCCTTGCAGGTCCGGCTTGCCGTCTGATGTGCGCGGCGCCGTCCAAGTTTTCTGCCCGGCGGCGGGGACCCCCGCCAACAACGCACAAGCGATCGCTGCAACACTGATTGTCTTGGTCATCACATTCCCCTATAGGTCCATTTCAGCATACGTTGGCCGAAGGACTCGCCTAAGTAGATGTTACCTTTTGAATCGGCCGCGATGCTGTGGACATGGAAAAACTGCCCCGTGCCGCGTCCGCCATGCCCGCCAAAAAATCCGACAACCTCGAGGGTGTCGCGATTTAGGATTTGCACTTTCTTATTACTTCCGTCCGGGACGTACAAGAACCGCTGCTGCTTGTCGGGCGAGAAGGCGATTCCAAACGTTGTGCCCTCTTCCGCGATGGTCTTCCGCTCGACGTATCCTTCCTTGACGAACGTGCCGTCGGGCCGAAACACCTGAATGCGGTTATTCCTGCGATCCCCCACATACACCAGGCCATCGTTGGAAATTTGAATCGCATGTACGGTGTTGAACTGTTGCGGCCCCGGGCCTTCGAACGTGCGCGCGTTCGAAGCGGTGTCGTCCGGCTTCTTTCCGTAGGCTCCCCAGTGACGCTTGTACGCGCCGGTATCCGCATCGTACACAATCACGCGCCGGTTCCCATAGCCGTCCGCGACGAACACTTCGTTGGTTTTCGCATACACGGCGATCCCCGCCGGCCGGTTCAGGTTCTCGGTATCGTTGCTCCCGGCAGTTTTGCCGTGGTGGCCGATTTGCAGGAGGAACTTTCCCG
>JBGPHB010000536.1:0-4568 GCA_041484155.1 Bryobacteraceae bacterium | reverse complement strand
CCCCGCCCTAACGGGCGGGGCTTTGTCGTACGTTTACAACACTCCGCAAAGCCCTGCCCGTCAGGGCGGGGTTCCGTTGAGAAGTGTGGAAACTCCACGCGTTCACACAAGTGTGAACGTGGCACGCACGAGTGCGTGCGCCACGTTACGATAGCCCGATGATTCGGCCAGTCGCGGTGTCCAGATCGATTTCGTAGTAGCCCGGGCGAGTGGAGAGGCCGGGCATGGTGCTCATGGTGCCGAGCAGCGGGTAGAGGAAGCCGGCACCGACGCTGGCGCGGACGTCGCGGACGGGCACGATGAATCCGGTAGGCGCGCCCTTGAGATTCGGATCGTGGCTCAAGCTCAGATGCGTCTTGGCCATGCAAATCGGCAGCTTGTCGAAGCCTTGGCGTGTGTACAGGTCGATCTTCTTCTCCGCTTCCGGCGAGTACTCGACGCCGGCGCCGCCGTACATTTCGCGCACGATGGTCTCGATCTTGTGCTTGATACTCGCCTCCAGGGGGTAGAGGAAGCGGAACTGGCTGGGTTTCCCGCAGGCCGCGACCACGGCCTTCGCCAGCTCCACGGCGCCGGCGCCGCCCTGCGCCCAATGGTCGCTCATCACGGCGTCTTCGGCGCCTGCCGCGATCGCCGCGCGCCGCACCAGGTCGATCTCGGCGGGCGTGTCACCGGTGAATCGATTCACCGCCACCACCACCGGAATCCCGAAGGAGCGGGCGTTCTGGATCATCCTTAGAAGATTGCCGCAACCTGCTTCCAGGAGCCCCAGGTTTTCCTGCGTGTAGGCGTGGGCGAGGGGCTGCCCGGCCACCACTTTGGGGCCGCCCCCGTGCATCTTCAGCGCCCGAATCGTCGCCACCAACACCACACAATCGGGGGACAGGCCGCTATAACGGCATTTGATATTGAAGAATTTCTCCATGCCCATGTCGGCGCCGAAGCCGGCCTCGGTCAGCACGTACCCATTGGGACCCACCAGTTTGAGCGCCAGCTGATCCGCCACAATCGAGGAGTTGCCATGGGCGATGTTGGCGAACGGGCCGGCATGGACGAAGGCCGGCGTGCCTTCGATCGTCTGCATCAGATTGGGCATGATGGTGTCCTTCATCAGGACGGTGAGAGCGCCGCCCGTGCCCAGATCGTCGGCGGTGACGGGCTCGCCAGCGCGACTCGTGCCGATGACGATGCGGCCGAGCCGCTCCCGCATGTCGGCCAGGTCGGTGGTCAAGGCCAGGATCGCCATGATCTCGCTGGCCACGGCCATATCGAAGCCGGTGACGCGCGTCATCCCTTTTTCTTCCGCGCCCTGGCCGACGGTAATCTGCCGCAACATGCGGTCGTTGGTATCCACCACGCGACGCCAGGTGATGCTGTCCGGATCGATGTCCAGGCGCGCCCACCGGCTGCGCTCTTCCGGGGTCAACGCGTTGGGGTCGGTCTTGGAAATGCCCAGCTTCCGGAGACGGCGCAACATCACTGGAGAGAAACGGCGGGCGCCCTCCTTATTAGCCGGGCAAAGCCGGTCAAAGAGCACCGCGTCATCCTGGGTCGTTGTTTCGTGCAGCATGCGGGTGTCGATCGCAGCAGCCAGTAAGTTGTTGGCCGCTGTGATGGCATGGATGTCGCCGGTCAAGTGGAGGTTGAATTCCTCCATGGGGATGATCTGGCTGTAGCCGCCCCCTGCCGCCCCGCCTTTGATCCCAAACGTCGGGCCCTGACTGGGCTGGCGAATGCACGTGAACACGTTTTTCCCCAGGTGTGCGCCCAGCGCCTGGCTCAGCCCCACCGTGGTGGTGGTCTTGCCCTCTCCCAAGGGGGTGGGGGTGATCGCGGTCACGACAATGTATTTGCCATTAGCAACGTCCCGCAGTCGATTTCTAAGTGACAGGTGCACTTTGGCTTTGCTCTTGCCGTAGAGGTCTAATTCCTCCGGAAGAATGCCGGCCTCCGATGCGATCCGTTCAATCGGAATGGGCGTAGCGGCCTGGGCAATGTCGATATCGCTGGGGACACGCGTAAGGATGTTGGTTAGCTTGTGGGGCACTTAGATGATTTCACTCTCTAGGGGACAATTTCTTACTTTAATACAACCGCTTGCCGGCGTTCAAATCGCTTCCATAACTGCCCGCTCCCTCACGGTCGCGGTTCGGTGGTGGCACTCTGGGCAATCGGCCACCTATCGAGGCGGAGACTTCAGACATAGTACGAGCGGGCCGGCCGGTCTATGCGAAGGACTTAACGCTAAAGTATTGAGGTTCTTCCGCCGACTAAACCTCAGAAGGAGGGCCCGCAGTGTCTGAATCGTCGGAAAGAATTCGAGCTGCGCTGTCTCGGTCCGGGGCCAATCGAGCTGCGGGCAAGCCTGTCGAACCGGAGCAGACCACCAAGCCCTCGGTCGCCGTGAGCGAAGAAGTCCTAGCCGAACTCTGGGGGAGCGAACCCGTTTCGAGCGAGCCGGCGGCTGAGGTCGAAACGACCCTTCCGATGATCACTGCGAGTGATGAAGACCGCGCAGGGGTCGAAGAGTACGAGGACACTGACGAGGTCGAGCCGGAGCAAGACTACTCCGCTGAGCTTCCGGAGCCGGAACCAGAAGAAGAAGTGCAGGCGAGACTGCGGCTGATCGCTTCGAACGGAGAGGCTGGCGATCGTGGTCTCCCACGAACTCTTCTTGCGATTGCGGCCGGAGTGATCCTGGTAGCCGGGGTTTCAGCGTTCTTGCTGCGAGACCGGTGGTTGCCCTCGCAAAAAACGACCGTACCGGCGGTGGCGAGCTTCCCGCTTCAACTGGCCGTGGAACCGCAGGGCAACGGGCTCATGAACATTCGATGGAACCCGCAGAGCGCGTCCGTGCTCCAGGCGCGGGAGGGACGCCTGGTGGTGGTGGAGAGTGGTCAGCAGCCCCGCATCATCGCGCTCGAGCCCGCACAGTTGAAGATCGGACATGTGTATTACCAATCTCCGGCGGAGCGCCTCGAGTTCCGGCTGGAAGTTGTCGAAACTTCTGGCGCCAAAGCCGAGGAATCCGTTTTGGCGCTGTCGTCGGGCCTGACGCCCGCGCCTCCGGTGGACGCGCCGGCAACCAAGGTAGAGAGCCCTCTCAAAGTCGAGACGAAGGTAGAGCCCCCGCCGGTGGTCAATCCGCCGGAGACGCCGCAACCGAGCCGGCCAGCCGCACGCCAATTCACACTGCCGCCCCAGCAAAGCGCACCTCAAACCGGGCCCACGATTCTTCCGGATCTGCCCACCGCGGTACCGAGTGGGTCCGTGGTTCCGCCGGGCGTGGCTCTGCCCGAAACGGTAAACCGCATCCCGGTGGCTACGCCGCAAGTAAAGGAAGCTCCGCGGCCGATCCGGGTCGGCGGAAATATACAGACGGCGAACCTGATCAAGAAAGTCGCGCCCGTGTATCCGTCGCTGGCGAAGGCGGCGCGTATTCAAGGAACGGTGCGATTTACCGCCACCATCGGGAAGAACGGCGCCATTCAGAATCTGCAATTGATCAGCGGTCCGGGAATGCTGGTCCAGGCCGCGACGGATGCCGTGAAGCAATGGGTTTATCGGCCCATGCTACTCAACGGCGAGCCCGTGGAAGTCATCACCCAGCTTGAGGTCGTGTTCTCTTTAAACCAATAGTCCGCGGTGAAGCCGGCTACTTTCCGCCTCGCTCCGCTTTGGCCAGCGATGCATCCGGCTCGGACACTTGTGACCTGCGAAGTCCACTGATGGAAATGAGCGGCTGCGGATTTCCCGGACGACTGTCCCGATTGAGGAACAGGTTGATAAACGAGCTGGTCCCCTGTAAAGAGCGGTTGCGCGGCGGAATGAATACCTTCAATTCTTCGATCCGGTTCGCGGCTTGCGCGGTCTCATAGACCTTTACCCAGATGCAAGGCTGGTCGGGAATGACCTCACACTGGCCGTTCAGAGTGCCGCCGCACGGACCGTTCCGCATGTTCTTGGGGCAGGTCATGGGGCAGACGTATTCCATCTCGCCCAGGACGCAGTTGCCGCAGGCCTTGCAGCCAAAGACTGGCTTCTTGAACGCCAGCTCGGCCTGCTCCAGCGCGTGCGACAGCGCGGGACGACGATCGATCCAGCCGAGGATTGCGGCCAGGAACCGCCGTAACACAGTGTCCTGCTTCTTCACCGGGAACAGCTTGCCCATGAAGTCGAGGAAGCTGGCGAACGCCCCGAGTTTCTTGGGCGCATGCTGGGGCGCCTCGAAATAGTAGAATCCGCCCTTGGGGGCGTAGCTGATCTCCTCGGCAAGCTGTTCCCATTTGGGAGCCAGCGCCTCTGAACGCCGGATGATCCAGCGAATGTGGTCTGCCTGATGGTCTCCGCCCAAGTAGGCTCCGGCGTAGCCCAGGCCGCGTAGAATCGCCACCATGCGCGCTGCCCGTTCCAGCCGCGCTGCTAGGCCCTTGTCGGTAGAGGCTTGGGTCTCGGCTTGGATTTGCTCCACCAGTTCCCGCGAAACCCAGCATCCGGGAGGCTCTCCCTTGGAGAATTTCTGCGCCGCCTTGGCGGACAGAACATAGACGCTTCCCAGGATCGGGGTG
>JBGPHB010000535.1:0-4572 GCA_041484155.1 Bryobacteraceae bacterium | reverse complement strand
CTTCTTTGATTTGACCAAGGGTCTTCCCCTGCTTGATCAGATCCGCGATCACGTCGCGAACCACCACCACCATATCGCGGTAGTTGACGACATCCAGTTGCTCGCAGATCCGCCCATGCCCGGGCATCACGTACGTCCCAACGCCCTCGTAGATGAAGGGTCCCGGTGGAACCGCCAGCGCGATCAACCGGTTCAGCGCGTCGATCTCGCCCTGGATGCTGCCTCCATTCGCGACATCGATCACGGGAAAACGGGTGATGTCCAGGATGTCTCCGGCCGCCACAACATCGGATCGCCGGAAAAATACGAAGCTATCGGCGTCGCTGTGAGCCGCGGGCTGGTGAGCGACTTCGATCGCCTCGTCATTCACGCGCAGGGCTTTTCTCTCCGTATAGAACGCTTCGGTGGGCCACGTGCCGGTAGGGAACGCGGACGTCTTGCCCGTGGACGCGCTCATCCGCTTCAGGACGCTCTCATGCGCCATGATCGACGCCCCGCCTCCGTTCGTCATCGCCCGGAGGGTCTCGGTGTTGCCGAGGGGATTTGTGAAAATCGTGAGTCCCGTCTTCGCCAGGTTGGCGTTTCCGCCCACGTGATCCGCGTCCGCGCCGGTGTTCATGACGTAGCGGATCGGCAGCTTGGTCAGTTTCTGGATCGCGGCCAGAACCTGGCCGGATACGCCTGCGTTGCCCGCGTCCACCACCACCACGCCGTCCACGCCAATCTGCACACCGATATTTCCGCCGGCCCCGGCGATCATGTAGAAGTTCGGGCGGACCTGCACCACGTCCAGCCCGCCGTTGTCCGGTTCCGCGGCCCGGGTGGCGCCCGCGCCGCACACCGCCAATCCAATGGAGGCGGCCACGGGCCAGCATGTTATCCGGTTTATGAAAGCTCGGTTCACTGTTTTACTGGAACGCATGTTAGCACTCCCTCCAGTTGCGCAAGGCAGGTCGCACTTAGGCGGAGCTTGCGAGAGACCTGACTCCGTATCTTGACAGGCCGAAAACTACGGAGTCAAGGTCGCAAGGTTCTACCCGTGCCGGGTCAGAGCTGAAGAACAAGCCGCAGACCTTTCTCGACTTCGCCTTGCAGGCGGGGCGGTAGTAGCCCGGCGCGGTCAGTCACGAAACCACGGTCGAGCGTCAGGAGTTGCGAGACGTTCACAACGGAGTCGCGGGGGAGGCCCGTCAAGCGCGCGGACAACAGGACATTACCGGGCGCATCGGCAAGTTCCAGGTTGCCGGTGATCACGGCCACGATTGCAGTCTGAATGCGGCTGCGATTGAAAGAGTCTGCCTGCACGATGAGCACCGGGCGCCGATATCCGGGCTCGGAGCGGCGAGGTTGCGGAGATCGGCCCACCAGATCTCTCCCCGCCGCAACTCATTCATATTTACCAGGAGTCCTTTTCCAGGGATTTCAATTGGGCGCGATGCAATGCGGAATCCACTGTCGCGGGCCGGCTCGAATAGACTTCATTCAGGCGCTCCGTGACCGCGCCATCTTGCTTCCGGTTTAGAAACTCCGCTAGGGCCGTCGCGTACAACTGACTTCTCGAAACCCGGAGGCGGCGGGCGGCGCCTTCCGCCAGACGAAAGAGGTCGTCGGGTAACGAAATGGCGGTCTCCATGGCCTCAGTATAACCTGAGTTATACCGACTCGCTTTCCCCCCAAACGCGCCGTCTTCTATTGACAAACAGGGGCGCTACCTGTATCCTATGCATAGGAATACGAGGTATGCAATGAACTTCAAAGGAACGCTCCCCACCTTGATTCTGGAAGCATTGGTGCACGAGCCCAGCCACGGCTACCGTATTTCCCAACGCATCAAGGAGCGCTCCCAAGGCGTATTGGATTTCAAGGAAGGCACTCTCTACCCCGCGCTTCACAAGCTGGAAAACGAAGGTCTGGTGGAGTCCTCTGAGGGCATTGAGAAGGGCCGGCCGCGGCGCTACTACCGCATCACCAAATCTGGACGCGGGACGCTGGCCAAGGATCGCGCCGAGTGGCGCCAACTTTCACGAGCGGTGACGATCATTCTGGGGGAGGCATAAGCGATGACTGGATTGGACAATTGGTTGACACAAGCAACGCGGCATCTATCGAAGGATTCAGCCGCCCAGGTCCGAACCGAGATACAGGAACATTACGAATCAGCGCGAGAGGCTTCCATGGCCGGCGGCGCAACCGCCGATGAAGCGGACCGGTTAGCGGTCACTGCCCTCGGCGATGCGAAGGCCGCGAACCGTCAATATCGCAAGGTCCTGTTAACGTCTGCCGAAGCCAGAATGCTCCGCGACGCCAAGTGGGAAGCACGGGCCGTGTGCTCACGCCCATGGCTGTGGTGGCTGCTTCTGCCAATCCCTGTGGCCGCGCTGTTGGCAGCCACCGCATTATTCCTTCTGGGTGCCATCGCAGTAGCGCGGGTGCTGCTCGCAGGGGGGATAGGAATGGGCTTTTTGTTCGCGGCGCCATTCCTGCCGGTCTACACCCCCTCGCGCGGGCGCATTTTCCGTGGTGTGAAATGGGTGGTGCTGATTAGCATGCTCGTGCTGGCCTTTGGGCCGAACGCGCTCAAATGGTCTTGGCTGCTGGCCTCATGCCTATGGCCCCTGGCCTGGATCGAATGGACGCGGGTTTCGATTCGGCGGAAACTGCGCGTCGCGGAGTGGCCCAGGCCTTTGTACCTTTGACGTGAGGAGTGCGCTGGCCAGACTCGTATCGCGGTCCATTTTTGAGGAAGGGCCCGAAGTCTGGAGCCTGCACGTCACGCGCAACTGGCGGTTGGCGTTCCAGATCAGGGACGGCGAGATATTGGACGTTGACTATGAAGACTATCATTGAGGAGAAGCTATGTGGATGCTAAATTCTGTTCATCCGGGCCGCTTCCTTGCGGTCGGAAGTTATTCAAGCCCACAATCTTTCCGTGACGGAAGCGGCGAAGGTACTCCACGTGTCGCGCCCGACGCTCTCTAGCCTCCTCAACGCGAAGGCTGACCTTTCAGGCGAGATGGCCCTACGCTTCGAGAAGGCATTCGGTGTGGATATGGAGACGCTGATGCGGATGCAGAATTCCTACGACATCGCGCAAACGCGCAGCCGTGCAAAGAAGATCCACGTTGGGCGTTACGAGCCGCGGAAATCAATTGCAGGCCCTGGCCTGCATTCTCCGACTTCTACCACGGCCCGCTGGGGAGCAGTTGGATGTACAATCGAGTGCTAATAGGAGCCTGCGATGTACTTTGCAATCCGAGCGAAAGATAGCTGTCTGCGATCCCGCGTCGCGGCGATCGCCGTTGTTGGACTTGTGGCGGTCGGGATGAGACTCGACGCCGATGGCGGAGCCCCTGGGCCGCTCGCCAATTCGTGCGGTGTGCCCGCCACGCCAGCCAATGCCGCCGGCGGCGGACGCGGGCAGCCGCGATTTCCCGAAGGTCAATATCCGATCAAATTGCCGGCGGTCTCGCTGCTTGGCGCGCGCAACGACCTCCCCAATCCTTTTCGACCCGGCGTGAGTTGGGGCGACTTGCATGAGGGCAGGAAGTGGGGATCGTCGGCGAGCATCTCGATTGCTCCGGACGGCAAACTCTGGGTCGTTGACCGATGTGGCGCTTCCGGAGCCGGAGGCACCACCTGCGGTGGAGCAAATGCCGGCGTCAACCCCATCTTCCAATTCGATACGTCCGGCAAGGTGCTAAAGACGTTTGGCGCGGGGATGTTTGTCAGCCCGCACAAATTGTCGGTGGACAAAGCGGGGAACCTGTGGCTCGCCGACAATGGCGGGCACCAGGTGTTCAAGCTCAATCAGGACGGAAAGGTCTTGTTGACGCTAGGCAAGAAAGGAATCGCCGGAACCGGATTGGACGAGTTCGATGCGCCGACCGATGTCGCCATCGCTCCGAACGGCGACATCTTCGTCGGCGACGGACACACCGGCGGCGGCACGGCCACCGGCAACGCGCGGATGATGAAGTTCGACAAGGATGGGAAATTCATCAAGACCTGGGGTGGAAAAGGTTCGGGCCCGAGCGAATTCAACGTGCCCCACGCACTCGCATTCGATTCCAGGGGCCGGTTGTTCGTCGGCGACCGGGCCAACAACCGCGTTCAGATTTTCGACCAGGATGGGAACCTTCTGGAGCAATGGGCTCAGTTCGGCCGGCCTAGCGGCATCTTCATCGACCGGAACGATGTCATTTATGTCGCTGATTCGGAATCCAACTTGACGCGCCACCCCGGCTGGAAGCGGGGTATGCGGATCGGGAGCGTCAAGATCGGCGCTGTAACCGCGTTCATCCCTGATCCTGAGCCAGACCCGGATCACTCTGCCACGAGTGCAGCGGAGGGCGTCGCCGCGGATGCCAAGGGGAACATCTACGGAGCCGAAGTCGGCCCGAAAGGCGTGAAGAAATACGTAAGGGAATAGTGCCGACGTCCGTGATGGCGATCTAGCGACACTAAGACGTCGCGAATTGGCCGCCCGCTAGTTTGATTTGCTGGGGGGAGGCGCGGGCCTCTCGTCTTTTGCCGGTTCCTTCGGCTTGTATCCGGCGAGAGAATTGTTGTGCT
>JBGPHB010000534.1:0-4573 GCA_041484155.1 Bryobacteraceae bacterium | reverse complement strand
TGACGCTGAATCCGGCGCAGGCGCAATTATCGGGATGTGAAGGCGCCGTTCAGGTGGTGTTTCAGTGGCGGCGTGTCTGATACCGTTTGACGGGCGGCGCTCCGTCTCTCGATCAATCGCGCAAAGTGGCGTCATCACCCCGCCAGACTACAAGCGCACGCCGTCCAAGATCGGCTACGAGATCCAGATCAACAACCGTTTTCCGGACCCGCATCCCTCGGGAAGCATCTATGGATTCATGGATGCGCCGAAAAGATAGGACCGATGGGGCTGCAGTTGCACAACCAGTTTTCGATCATCATGTTCCGGAGCGTCCGCATTCGCGAAATCGGGCGCTAGTAAATCCTGTCCTACATTCCGCGCAGTTCCGCTGGC
Source organism: Bryobacteraceae bacterium (assembly GCA_041484155.1). Lineage (GTDB taxonomy): Bacteria > Acidobacteriota > Terriglobia > Bryobacterales > Bryobacteraceae > Palsa-187. Next base: position 4,198 of record JBGPHB010000534.1, on the reverse strand, counting down.
AGGCGAAACCGCCTGCCCCACCTCGCGGTATCAACGGTTTAGTCACCAGGTGGGCAGGCGGCTTCGCCTGCCGTTCCAATGGCTAGACTCAACAGTCGATTAAGAACCCTGGATTCGGGCGCGCTCCGACAGCGGCGAGTGGTGTAACATGCTTGGATGAAACGGAGTTCCCGTGTTTGTCACTATCCTAAGAAGTTCGTCGAGGCGCCGATGTCACCACTACATGCTACGCGAAATTCCCGCCTGATTCCGCTCCTCTTGCTTGCGTTGCTACTGTGCAGGTCTGAACGAGCGGCGGCGCAGGAAACCTTCCTGCTGTTTGTGCCCACCAGCGGCGACCGCCTTTTCGTCGGCCCGATGACATTCGACACCTTCACCGCGCTCCAGGGGCTGCCGCTGCCCCAGTTCCCCAACCAGAAGTTCTGTGGCACAGTCCAGCTCGCCAGTGGCGCGTTGCGGGAAGCCTATGTTCCGACGGCGGCCGAGCGCGCAGGGGATTTCAGCGCATTCGCAGGCTTGCTCCACGAACCCGGTTCGGATACTACGGCGTTCCCTGGGGGAATCATACCCCGCAGCCGCCTTCCCGGCATATTTGCCTGGCGTATCGCCGCGCCCGCCGGGGGAACGGGCCCGAACTGCCTTGCTTACAATGGACCGATTCCATTCACGAGCCTCTTTTACGAATCCGGTTTTGTGAACGGCGTCCGCCAACTGGCGGTCGGTTCGACATCTCTCACCTTCGATTACTCACCCTCGGGGTTCCTCGCCGGAAACACGAACACCGCCGGAGACACGCAGACGATCGCTCTCTACAGCACTGGAGCGTCCGTGCCGTTTCTCGCGTCGGTCTCGCTAGATACGCCCATCGGCGGCAACTGGTTGTCGATTCGACCCACCATCGGCGCGACACCGGCGCTCCTGAGTGTCGCAGCGAACCCAACGGGTTTGCCCCCGGGCACGTACACCGGCTCGGTCCTCCTCAGGCAGGATAGCGATTCGCAAACGCTGGCCGTTCGAGTCACGCTGATCGTCCGGCCGGCCGCCACGCTGATGGTCCAGCGCGACGTGACGCTGCAATACGATCTGAGCACTCCACTGATCCCGCCGCCGACAGCTCCTATTAACGTCCGAAGCACGAATAATATACCGCTTAATTTCACGGTGAAGCCGATTTTGAAGACGCCGGTTGGTTTCAACTGGCTTTCGGTCGACGTCAGCGCGGGAGTGACTCCCGCGGTTGTCAACTTGACGGTAAATCCAGCCGGCCTCGGAGTGGGAACCTATTTGGCGGTAGTCCGCTTCGGCCTGACATCCTCAGGCTGCGAGGCCTCCACCAGCCCTCGGATGGCCACTCCGGCGCCCCCACCCTGCGATTCGGCGCAGATGGCCGTGATTTTGGACATTCGGGGCGCGCCCTTGAAGCTGATCGCCAAAAAGACGATCAATTTCCCCCTGGACGCGAACCCGTCGAGCTCATTCCAGGTAGTCGCGGGCCCCGGTGTGGTGGGATCCCCAGACGCCCTGAAGTTCTCGACGACGTGGACCGTAACCGGTGCCGAGTGCGTCGACTGGCTCTCGGTACGCCCACCTACAGGCGGCATCGGCGTTGGTATCGATCTCACTGTTGACGTGAATCGGGGTCTGCTCAGTACGCCCGGCGACTTCATCGGGTACGTGGGGATCTCCGGTGACGTAGGCGAAACGACGGCTGGGGCAGTAGTCATGGTATCGTTGGCCGGTCCGCCCGCGAATCCCAACGCCCTGATCGACGCGGTGCCGGACCTGAAGGAGCAGGCGATACGGTCTGCCGGTGCGGATCCCCTTCCTCAGGCGACCGCTGCGACAAATCAGATCGTCGCTCAGATCGCGGACGGCAACGGGTGGAAGACTGCTATAACCCTGGTCAATACGGATGCCGCCAGCTCTCAAGCCTTCACCCTGCGATTCTGGCCAGGCGCCGCAACACTACCCGGCGTGCCCTTGCTGCTTGACGGCGCTGACCAGATCTCAGATCTCGCCTTGACAAAGACGATTCCCGCGGGTGGATCCCTGACACTGCAGACACGGGGCGCGGACGGCGGTCCATATTGGCAGGGCTGGGCAGAACTGATTTCATCGGCGGCGATTGGCGGGACATCGATCCTCCGCAAGCCTTTGAGTTCGAACCAGGACGCGGAAGGGGCCGTACCGATTAAGCCCGCCAGTGTTGGGCGATTTCTACTTCCGTTCGACAATACCGCGCCGTACTCAACGTCGCTGGCAGTGCTGAACCCGAGCGGTACCTACTCGACCACGATACAGGCGGCCTTTCGCGACCAATTCGGAACCCCCCTGTCCGCGCCAGCGACGTTCACGCTGGGCCCGCGCGGTCACGATGTCTTCGCGTTGCGGGACCGTTTCCCCAATGTTGCGGGGAAGCGCGGCGTGGCCGAATTCTCCGCGGCGTGTGGGCAGATTGCGGGATTGGGGCTGCTTTTCCACGACCCGCTAAACGGGTTCACTTCGTTTGAGACGATCGACCCGGATGCGGGCGGCGGCGTCACAGCGATCCCGCACCTGGTGGCCGGCTCCGGCTGGGAAACCAGTGTCCTTCTGGTCAACACCGACTCGCAGAATCCGGCCAGGTTCACGATGCGCTTCTTTCCTGGAAAAGATACCCCAGCCGATCAGGCGCCGGCTGTGGAGGGCCGGCCTCGGCGTGAACTCACAATCAGCGACACTGTTCCCATTGGAGGATCGCTGAACCTGGACGTCCGCGGCTCTGGAGGCGGCCTCCTTTGGCAAGGCTGGGCCGAGATGAATGTGACGTCAGGTGCGATCGCAGGCATGGCGATATTTCGAAGGCAGGTCACGGCCACTGATTTTGCGGAAGCAGCAGTACCAGTCACCGCGCTGAAAAGTCTGCATTTCTTGATGCCGTTCGACAACCTTGGCAATTTCCAGACCACGCTGGCCGTGGCCAATCCCAATGCGCAGCAGAGCAACACGGTACAGACCTCGCTTCGCGATGAGTCAGGACAGCCGAGCGGCTCGCCTGGCGCGATCCCGCTTCAGCCGAAGGGATACGACAACTTCGCGCTGGCCGACCGCTTTCCAAGAACGCAGAGCCTCCGCGGGGTGGTGGATCTCGCCTCGCCAGGAATGCCCATCCTGGGAATCGGGCTGCGCTTCAGTCCGCGCCTCGCTTTAACGTCGGCGCCAATATTGCGGAAGTGAACCGGGCGGCGCTCAAAACTCCAGGCGTACCAGCACCTGAAGCTGGCGAGCCGTCTCTGCGAAGGGTATCAGCGCAGGAAAGGTGGCCGCGACGCCCTTGCGCCCGTAAAGCGCCACCGCCCGAGCCGTATCCATGACGCTGGTTGCAGACCAGTCGAGAAACCCGGGATTGTTCAGGTTTGCATGATTGAGCGCATTGAACCCATCTATGCGCAGGGTGAGCCGGCCAGCCTGGCCGAGCGCTCGAAGGGCGAACGAGCGGCTAAGGGAGAGATCGATGTTAAACAGTCCCGGGCCGGCAAACACATTGCGGCCAAGCGTCCCGACGCCTTTAGGCCTGACAAAGGCCTTCGGGTTGAGCAATTGCTTTCCGCCTGGGACATCCACCGTCAGGTGCGCCGCAATGTCCGCGACCGGATCCGCGTTCACTGTGAACGGAAAGCCCGACCGGAATGCCGCGATCTGGGACACTTTCCATCCTCGCCACACGGCCGCGGTCCGGGTACCCGTCCACACAGGCGGCAGATCCCAGACGGAAAAGAACACGAAGTTGTGGCGTTGATCGAAGTCGGAGCTGCCGCGATCGCCGTGGCTGTCGAACTGGCGGGCGAATCCGGCCCGGCTGGGAGGTAACCCGAACGAGAGATCGTAGAAGTCGCCAGTCAGGGGCTCGCTTTGATTGTCGATGCTGTGACTCCATGTGTAGGATAGCTGGAGCTGCCCGCGGCTGGGACGAAAGCGGGCCACCGCCGCGAGCGCGTTGTAGGCGGAGCTGCCTTGATTGGCGCGGTAATAAATATCGTCGAACATCTGATTGAACATGCCGGATCGATTCACGCGGTCCGTGGTGATGCCTTTGCGCCCCAGTGAGCCCAGCGCATTAATCTCTACCGCTAGCGACGGGGCAATCTGCTGTTGCACGCCGCCGAAATAACTGTGAACGTAGCCGCTCCGTATCCCGGGCTGATACAAGGTGAGCCTG
>JBGPHB010000533.1:0-4577 GCA_041484155.1 Bryobacteraceae bacterium | reverse complement strand
GTCGATGGCCGTCCAGTTCGTCCACAAAGTCCTGGCGGAGTAAGTCGTCAACCCCAGCAGGCACACGTCGCCCCCTTGCCCGCTAATGCTTTACCAGGCGTGGGGCAGGCGGTTTCGCCTGCCACTCGATTTCCCTACGGAAGACGACCGCGCTGCCGGTCACGCTGACTACGAAAACATACAGGCCCAGGGACAGTCCCGTCCAAAGGTGGATCTGAAATACAGCTCTGCGAAGTCACAGGTTTTGCGGACGGCGACACCAGAGTTGCATCTCCCGGACGGTTATACCGTAGAACGATGCCCCGGCGTAACCCCGCCCTGACGGGCGGGGCTTTTCGTGGGTTTTCAACCACGTCCGCCGCCCTCGCCGGCAAGCCCCGCCCGTCAGGGCGGGGTCAAGCATACGCCAAAAGGCAGGGACGACGGCGGGATGTTTGAGCGATGATATTACCTGGGCTTTTCTTTCGCCCCCTGGGAGACAAGCATTATGTGGATCGTCCGCCTAGCTCTCCGCCGCCCCTACACCTTCGTCGTCATGGCGGTTCTCATCGCTATCCTCGGCGGCGCGGCCATCTACACCATGCCCGTCGATATCTTTCCTTACATCGACATTCCCATAGTGAGTGTCCTGTGGCAGTACTCGGGTCTTTCGCCGGACGAGATGGAAAAACGCGTCGTCACCAATTTCGAGCGCAACCTCACCTCCAACGTCAACGACATTGAACACATCGAGTCGCAATCCTATAACGGCATCGCCATCATCAAGGTCTACTTCCATCCCAACGTTCAGATCGAAATGGCCGTCGCACAGGTGGCCGCGCAAATGCAGAGCGGCATCCGCAATATGCCGCCCGGGATGTTTCCTGGAATCGTCCTTAAATACGACGCAGCCAGTGTCCCGGTCCTGCAACTTGGCCTGACCAGCAAAACCATGCGCGAGCAGGAGATCTTCGATTGGGGAAACAACTTCATCCGAACCCCGCTCGCGACCGTGCAAGGCGCCGCGGTTTCCTATCCGTTTGGCGGAAAGAACCGGTCGGTGATGGTGGACCTGAACCTGGATGAGCTGTACGCCAAACAGCTCTCGCCGATCGATGTCTCGAACGCCCTGACTTTACAGAATCTGATCCTTCCGGCGGGAACAGCCAAGCTGGCCGAGACCGAATATCAGATCAAGGTCAACAGCAGCCCCGTCAACCTGGAGGACTTGAACAACCTGCCCATTAAAACCGTGAATGGCGCGACGGTGTACATCAAAGATGTCGCACAAGTTCGAGACGGCTTCTCCGTTCAGAACAATATCGTCCGCACCAACGGATCTCGCGGCGTTTTGATGAGCGTGACCCGAACGGGCAAGGCCTCGACACTGTCCATCGTCAACGCCATTAAGGCGGCCCTCCCCAAGGTTCTCGCCACTGTGCCGCCGGAGCTGAAGGTGGTCACACTCGGCGACCAGTCGCTCTTCGTGCGCGCCTCGATTCAAGGCGTGGTCCGCGAAGCGCTGATTGCGGCTTGCCTTACCGGCATGCTGATCCTGCTGTTCCTCGGCAGTTGGCGGAGCACGTTGATCGTGTGTATCTCGATTCCGCTTTCGATTCTCGCTTCCATCTGCATTCTCAGTCTCCTGGGACAAACGGTGAACGTGATGACGCTGGGCGGGCTGGCTCTGGCGGTCGGCATTCTGGTGGACGACGCCACCGTGGCCATCGAGAATATTCACCGCAACATCGGCATGCAGAAGTCCCTGGTCCGCGCCGTGATCGACGGCGCCGCGCAGATCGCGATTCCGACCTTTGTCTCCACGCTGGCGATTTGCATCGTGTTCGTCCCGGTGCTGCTGCTGACCGGAACCGCGCGGTTCCTGTTTACGCCGCTGGCGATGGCCGTGGTCTTCGCCATGCTCGCTTCCTACCTGCTGTCGCGAACGCTAGTCCCAACCATGGCGCATTACCTCCTCAAGCCCGAAATCTCGAGATACCAGCTCGGGCTGGAAGACGAGGGCGGCGGTAAGGGCGTTTTCTGGCGAGTCCATCAGTTGTTCAACGCGTTGTTCGAGGGCCTCCGTTTCCGATATATCGGGCTGCTGGATTGGTCACTGCGGCATCGCGCGCCTGTGCTCTCGGCATTCATGGCGGTTTCACTCGCCTCACTGGGCCTGCTGTGGCTGGTCGGTCAGGATTTCTTTCCCAATGTGGATTCCGGCCAGATGAAGCTGCACGCGCGCGCTCCCGCCGGCACACGCATCGAGCAAACCGAGGTCCGGTTCGCCGCACTGGAGCGCGAAATCCGCGAAACTCTTCCCCCGGGCGAGATTGACACGCTCATCGATAACATCGGCATCCCGAACAGTTGGGCGAGTCTGGCCCAGGGAGACATCCCCACGATTTCGAGCGCCGACGGCGAAATCCTGATTTCGCTGAATAAAGAAAAGCACGGCTCCACGCGGGATTACGAAGTGTTGCTCCGGAAACGCCTCGGTGAGAAGTTCCCGGACACTGTCTTCTTCTTCCAACCGGCTAACATCACGACTCAGATTCTCAACTTCGGTCTTCCGGCCCCGATCGATCTGCAAGTGATCGGACGCGATACCGATGCCGGCTACAAGATCGCCCAGAAACTCGCCCAGAGGATTTCGCGCATTCCAGGAGCAGCCGATGTTCACGTTCACCAGGTGGTGGATCAGCCCCAAATCCGCCTGAACGTCGATCGGATTAAAGCTGCTCAATTGGGTCTGACGCAGCGCGATGTGACCAACAACATGCTCATCTCGCTCACCGGCAACGGTACGGTCGCTCCGAACTATTGGGTGAACTGGTCCAATGGTGTGAACTACAACGTTGGGATCCAGACACCTCAATACAAAATCGACTCGCTGGACGCCCTGCTGCGCACGCCGGTCTCGGTAGCAAGTAGTGTGGTGACCGGCTTCGTCCCTGGTTCAAACGCTTTTGTGGGGGCCTCGCCAAGTGGCGCCTCTCAAGCCTATGGAAATCCCGGAGCGATCGCCGGCAGCACTCAACTTCTTTCGAACCTCGTAACCGTGCAGCGCGATTCCACGCCAGTGATCATCAGCCACTACAACGTCCAGCCGGTCTTTGATGTGTATCTCAACGTGGACCGGCGCGACTTGGGCGGAGCCGGGGCGGAGGTGGAGAAGATCGTGCGCGAGGAAGAGCCCCATCTGCCCCGCGGCACGACTCTCACCTTGCGCGGCCAGTATGAAACGATGCGGTCATCGTTCTTCCGCCTGGGACTGGGCATGGCCTTCGCCGTGGTCCTGGTGTATCTGCTCATGTGCGTAAACTTTCAGTCCTGGCTCGATCCGTTCATCATCCTGACGGCACTGCCGGGCGCCATGGCCGGCATTTTGTGGATGCTGTTCGTTACCGGCACCACGCTCAATGTTCCCTCGCTCATGGGAGCCATCATGTGTATCGGCGTGGCCACGGCCAACAGCATCCTGATGGTCACCTTCGCCAACGATGAGCGCGCCCTCGTGCCTTCCGCGCGCGAGGCGATGCTTTCCGCCGGCTACGCCCGCATCCGGCCCGTGCTGATGACCGCCGCCGCGATGGTGCTCGGGATGCTTCCCATGTCGCTGGGCCTGGCTGAAGGCGGGGAGCAGAATGCGCCGCTCGGACGAGCCGTCATCGGCGGCCTGATGTTCGCGACGGTGACAACCTTGTTTGTCGTCCCCATCATCTATAGTTACCTCAAGAAGAAACCTCCGGTCGATCACGAGCGCCAATTAGAAGAAGAGGAACTTGGGTTGGACTGTCCTACTCCATCTGATGCGATATACCGAACCTAATCAATCGAAAGACGCGACCGAGACCAACGAAGAAAAGCTGCGCAAGGAAGTTGAAGATCTCAAGCGGCGTCTCCACGGCGGTGGGCTGGCGCAGAAGCCTTGGCATCCGTCGAGTCTCACGCTCTGGGTGATCGCTCTCGGAGTGATCGTCGTCATCGTAGGGGCGTTCTTCGCCGGCTACATTCCGCTACAGAAGCGCCAGGCTCTCATCCGCACGGAGGCCCAGGAGCAGGAACAGGCTCTGCCGCGGGTGGAAGTGATCGAGGTAGGACGCGCCTCCGGCAAGAATGCGTTGGAGCTGCCCGGCAACATTCAGGCCATCACAGAGGCTCCCATCCTGGCTCGCGCCGACGGCTACATCAAGCAGCGGTTGGTGGACATCGGCGATCGCGTCCGGGCCGGCCAGCCCGTGGCCGAAATCGAAGCCCCCGAACTGGACCAGCAGGTCCGCCAGGCCAAGGCGAACTTGCAGCAGGCACAAGCCGCGCTGGAACAGGCGCTGGCTAATGACGAGCAGGGCAAGGCCAACCTGGAGCTCGCGCGAATCACGGCGGCCCGGTGGAAGAACCTGGCGGCTCAGGGCATCGTGTCGAAGCAGGAGGACGACCAGTATCAGGCGCAATATCAGTCGCAGATCGCCAACGTCCAGGCGCTGGGAAAAGCCATCGCCGCCCAGCGCAGCAACGTGGCCGCTGTGGAAGCCAACGTGGCGCGTCTCGATGAAGTGCAGGGCTACCGCGTGGTGAAGGCGCCTTTCGACGGTGTG
>JBGPHB010000532.1:0-4577 GCA_041484155.1 Bryobacteraceae bacterium | reverse complement strand
GGATAGATGAGCTCCAGGCACTGGGCCTGGCCGCGGTTGTGCAGGTGGGGCTGGAAGGCGGTGATGCGCGCCGGCTTGAGCAGAACCGTGTAGCCGTCCGCGCGCACGTTCTTGGTGTTCGGCGGAATGTCCAGATCGTCGTTGTCGCCGACGTGCTGCACATTTTCGACATGCTGAGGGACGTAACCTTCCGGATAGTATTTGATTCCAAGCGCGATGTTCACAGGCGTATCCGCTCCGATGGCGTGGAGATGGACGTTCATGATGGCCTGCGTTCCCGCCTTGATCAGCCGGCCGGTTCCGTCCGGGTAGATGTCTCCAAACTTGCCGACCGCGTATTCTTCCAGCAGGCCCTGTTCCTCGTTCCCTTGTTCGTTCTCCCAACGGGAATTCGACACTGCATGGTGAACCACTTTGGCGCCCATCAGCGGTTTGACCTCGATGGCCTGAATATATCGATCCTTCGTCAGGCCCAGGTCGTCCATCGGCAGGTCCGCCCAGTAATCCGGCGCCTTGGCCTTCACCAGCACCTCTTTCTTCAGCTTGACGATTACGTCGGGTTTACCGATGTGCCAGCGGTCGCTGTCTTCGAACTGGCGGGGAGGCGGCATGTCGGCCGCGTTGCCCATGGGCGCGCCTGCGTCCGCCCACTTGGATATCGTGGCGATCTCCTGGTCGCTCAGGGAAGGATCGTTCTTGAACTGGCGGATCCCAACGGCCCGGTCGATATACCACGGCGGCATGTTGCGCTGGACCACTTGCTGTTGGATCGCTCGAGCCCAAGGCCGCACGTCTTGAAACGTCAAGAACGACATCGGCGCGATGTTACCCGGCCGGTGGCAGGGTTGACATGATCGTTGGAGAATGGGCGCCACGTCCTTTGCGAACGTCGGCTGGTCTTGCGCAAAGACCAAGCCGGTTGCTCCCAACATGGCGAGTACGGCGGCTAGGCCCCAGGTCTTGGTGGCTGGCATCGGATCCTCCTTGTTGCCTGCACAGAACTGTCACATCACCGGAATCGTGCCGCTGAGCACAAAAAATCCATACCTATTATGACATCTATTAAGACGCTGCGTTCCCGTAGAATTGTCCGCTGGCAGGACAAAACGCGGGAGTGCCATTGATAAGCGTCTCACTCCTTTCCGGGCAAGCGCTGGAGGACACTCAGAAATTCAGAGAGCTGTTCCGCGTCGGCTGACGGGGGCCGCTTGTCAACATGAGTTAGGTAACGAGAGGAGTCTGGCCCCCAATCAAAATACAATCCCTTGCCGGGTTCCTTAAGCTGGCCGGCTATCGCTTGGGAGACCTCAAGCGTCTGCGAGAAGAGCAACGTGCTCTTTCGGTCGCCAAGCAAATGGGCGTACACATCGAGGCGGTAGTGGCCTTCGCCGAACTGGAAAGAGTTGTTGTCACGCGGAGCGAGAAAATGATGATTCGCCGCGACGCCGGTCTCGCCAACGAAAAGACCGCTGCCGCGCACAAGCTTCTCATCGCCATGTACCCAGATGTTGAAATTCTGGTGCGTCTCGTTCCGCGAGAGGGCCACATGCATGCCTTCAACAACGCGCCCTCTTTTCGAGGTCGAGAACAGAAGAGTGCGCAGATAGACCTTTGGAAGCAAAGGCTCGCTCCGGGACCGCGGCGTGTCTGGCCCAAAGAAAATAACTGTCGGCTGGGTCATCTTGACGGTACCGCGCCGCCAGAGTGTCAGCCAGGCGTTCACCGTGGAGACGGCTAAGGCTAGCCCAGAAAGTGTAATTGAAACCGGATCGGCCACGCGGCGCCTCGCTTGACGGCATCATACCGTTCGAAGATCAGTTTCATGATTTCCCGCCCGCCGCAATCTCGGCCGGATGGAGGACCTGGATGCCAGGATAGCGGGAAAAGCCTGTTTTATCAAAGGTGAGAATCGTGGTGAGTCCATGCGCCTGCATCGCCGCGACCAAGCGGGCGTCGTGGGCGGGCTTGCCCGAAACCTGATGCTGGGTGACGAGTGCCTCCCAGACGGGATAGATCGCCGGCGTCTCGGGCAACAAAAGGAACATGCTCTTGAGTTGCGCCAGCTCGGCCGCGATGGCGGACGGGGTCATACCCAGGCCGTTCTGTTCAACGGGCCGCGTAGCCACAACCCATAGCTCAACGAGGTTTTGCGGGACGATATGGAGTTCTCTCCCCTGCTCGGTTAGAGCTTTGATTGCGGTACGAGCGATTTCGCGTTGCGGATGGAGCGGCTGCAAGGTTCGAAGCAGGGTGCTGGTGTCGACAAGCACGCGCTAAATCCGGTCGGGGTAAATGCTCTCGCGGCTCATGGCCTCGTCGGAGAGAACGGGCGTGTTGGGGTCCCGACTGTTTACCCAGGCATCGAATTGGCGGGCCCACTCTTTCGGGTTGGTTTTTTGCAGGTGAGCAATGGAGACCGGCCGCACATGCTGCTCGGCGATTTGTTCTAGCCAGCGTTCTACCGTTAGCCCCTGGGCTTCAGCCTGCGCTTTGAGCGCCGCCGCCTTTTCGTCCGAGAGTTCAATAGTCACGTTCATACTGCGAATCCTTCTGTCTCTTCAGGATAATGGATACAGAGCGGTTTGTCAGCAGTTTCCGAGATGCAGTTTCCGAGACGCAATTCAACCGATCGGCTTCGCCCGGGAAATTATTTGCCGACTGCGTGGGCAGCATCCTTCTCGTTCTCGCAAACGTCCTCGATCATCTCCGTGTCCGGCATCAACGCCAGGTGGATCATAACCCACCAGGGCTTGGTGTACGCCTTGGGGTCGTCGATAGTGACCTCCAGGTCCATGTGGCCGAAGTCGACGCGGCGGAATCGCTCGAAGGTCCGCATCGCATCGGTATGAGGATGACCGCTGTCGTCGAGCCAGGTCTGATCGTTGAATCCGGCCGAATCCACAACGAACGTATCGCCCTCCCATTTGCCGATCGAATAGCCCCACCAAGCCGGATTCGAATCGGGCGGGTGACTGCGGCCGTCGGTAAAGATCTGGCGGTAGTGGTTGAGTTGCTCGTAAAGAAGGATGGTCAGCCCGGGGGTCTGAACCATTTTGAACGGCACGTCGGGCAACATCGCGCCAAGGATTCCGTGAGGCAAACAGCGCTCGGAAGGCCGGCCAGCACCCAGTTCCTGGTAGCGACGCTTGTTGAACAACTCCGCCGCCCAGGGCTGAAAGGGGACCGGGGCGCCGGCCGGCATGTAATACGTCACGGTGTTTCCGAATTCGGGACCCGTCGGGGCGCCGGCCGGCCGGATGCGGTGCCAGATTCCGGCAAGTTCCGGCTTACCGTCGGCCGTCTTCGGAGCGGGCGCGGTCAGGTCCGGCTTGCCGTCTGAAGTTCGGGGAATGCCGCGGCTCGGATAATGGATCCACTGAGCTGGCGCGAGCGTTGCCAGGAGCCCGGCGCAAACAAGGATTCGGCGGATCACGAGATCGTCCTCCTGCTTGCCTAATGCTACCTGTGCGCTCAGGCGGTGTCCATCCGCGGGAGTAAAGTCCATCGTGTGGTATTTCTACATTTCTTCCCGGAACCCCGCCCTAACGGGCAGGGCTTTGCGGGTTTGCGCCCGTCCGCGGCACTCATCAACGACGAGGGAAAGCCCCGCCCGTTAGGGCGGGGTTCTGTGAAGAAAATGGAGAAACTCTAAGCCCCGCCCGTCAGGGGGGCCGGCGGAGCAAACTCCCGCGCAGTGCGTGGTATGTTGATGGACAAGATGTACCTGGCACACCGGCCTGCACTGCCGCTTGCATCCCAGATCGAAGCGCTCTGGTACTACGACGGATACCAAACGGCGCAACACAAAGAACGTGTGTTGCCGAACGGAAGGTTTCAGATCGTCATCGATCTCACCGACGGGTCCGGAGCGGTGGTGGGGATGCGATCGCAGTACGTCGTGATCGACACGGCCGCGATCCAAACGGTGATGGGCGTCCTTTTTCGGCCGGGAGGCACGCGCAGTTTCTTCGATGTGCCCGCAGATTCGTTTTACAACCAGGTTGTGCCGCTCGATCAGGTTTGGGGCTCCAAGGCCGCCGAATTGCGCGACCACTTGCGCGAAGCGCCAGGCCCTGCGGAGAAGTTCTGCGTGTTGGAAAACGCCCTTCAGCAGCGCCTGAAAAAGCGGCTCCAATTGCACTCGGCGGTGGCGTATGCTCTCGGAGAATTTCAGCGCGTCCCGCACATCCGCCGTGTTCTTGAGGTAACCAGAGAAGCCGGTCTGAGCCGCCGCCGCTTCAGCCAGTTGTTCCGCGAGCAAGTCGGGCTCACCCCGAAGCTTTACTGCCGGATCCATCGGTTTCAAGAAGTCGTGCAACAGATCGCCTCCGGCACACCCGTGGATTGGGCGGACGTAGCGCTGGCCGGAGGCTATTGCGACCAGGCGCATCTGGGCCACGAGTTTCGCGACTTTTCGGGCATCTCGCCCGGCGCCTATTTGGCGGGCGAGCGGCCGTTCTCGAATCACGTAATTGTGGATTGAGCGCAGTTCACATTTCTACAAGACGCCGCATTTCGGACCGTCTATTCTGGACACCATGGCAAGCAAAGTGAAACCCGTACCCGCCGGCGCTTCG
>JBGPHB010000531.1:0-4580 GCA_041484155.1 Bryobacteraceae bacterium | reverse complement strand
AGCCCCGCCCGTTAGGGCGGGGTTCTGTTTTAGAAGCCTAGAAACTCCCGCGATCAAGAACGTCTTGGGACGAGAGACTAGTCGCTAGGAGTTAAGCACTTCAAGAACCAGACACTTCAGGTAGTGCGTTTCGGGGACGGTGAGAAGGATCGGATGATCTCCGGCTTGAGTCCGGCGCTCGAGCACGCGCAGGGTCTTGCCGGCATCGAGGGCGGCCTCAGCGACGATCTGGAACAGTGCGGCTTCGCTCAGGTGTTGCGAACAGGAGCAGGTCACCAGCACGCCTCCCGGGTCGAGCAGCCGCAGCGCCCGCAGGTTAATCTCCTTATAGCCGCGTGCCGCGTCTTCCAGTGATTTTCGCGATTTCGCGAACGCCGGCGGGTCCAGCACAACCATGGAATAGCGGCGCTGAATGCCGGCCAGAAACTCGAACACGTCGGCCTGGCGGAACTGGATGTTCGCGATCCCGTTGGCGCGTGCGTTCGCTTCGGCGGTCGCTAGGGCCGGCGCGGACGAGTCGATCGCTTCCACCGATTCGGCCCGTGCCGCGGCATGCAACGCGAATCCGCCGGCGGAAGTAAAGCAATCGAGCACACGCCCGTGCGCGTAGAGGCTCGCGGCCAGGTAGTTTTGGCGCTGGTCGAGATACACGCCGGTCTTCTGTCCGTGGAGCAGGTCCGCTTCGAGTTTCAGGCCGTTCATCTCGATGGCCACACGCTCCGGGATTTGCCCGGAAAGCACGACCGTCTCCAGCGGAAGCCCTTCCAGCTTTCGAACGCTTCCATCGTTACGGGCCACGATCGCGGCGGGCGAAAGCAACTCGGTAAGGCAGTGTGCGATCAGATCGCGTGAGCGCTCCATGCCCTGGCTCAGCGTCTGGATCACCAGGTAGGGGCCGTAGCGATCGACGATCAACCCGGGCAGGAGATCGCCTTCGGAGAACACCAGACGACAGGCGTTCGAGCCCTGGACGACTCGTTCACGATGGGCGATCGCGGTGGTAATGCGGCGCAGGAAGAACGTCTTGTCGATGGGTTCGGGACGCCCGGACAGCAGGCGCAGCGTGATTTGCGAGGTGGAACTGTAGTGTGCGACGCCGATCAGCCGCCCCCGGGGATCATTTCGGGCTTCCGTGACGACGCGCACGGCATCTCCGGGCGCCGCATCGGAGCGGTCGGTAACGTCGCTTGAAAAGATCCAAGGATGCCCGCTGGCGGCACGCTCCGCGGCCTTGCGATTTACTCTAACGGTGGCCAACCCTAGCGCACCGGCGCGTATCGCATGGCTTCCAGCCGGGCAATCCGCTCCTCGGTGGAAGGATGCGTAGAAAAGAGCCGCGCCACGCCGCCGCCGCTGAAGGGGTTCATGATGAACATATGGGCCGTCGCCGGGGTGGCGTCCATCGGCACTTGCGTGACACCCATTTCAAGCTTCCGCAACCCATTGATCAGGCCGTCCGGCGCGCCGGTGTATTTCGCCGAGGCTTCGTCGGCGCTGAATTCCCGGGTGCGCGAGATCGCCATTTGGATCAGCATGGCCGCGATCGGCGCGACGATCAGCATGAGCAATCCTCCCGCGGCGCCACCGCGCTCATCGTCATCGCTGTTGCGCGGTCCGAACCAGAACGCCATTCGAGCCACGAACGTGATGGCCGAAGCGAGGGTCGCGGCCACCGAACTGATCAGAATATCGCGATGCAGCACGTGACCGAGTTCGTGCGCAATGACGCCTTCCAGCTCACGGTCCGTCATCACGCGGAGAATTCCTTCGGTGAACGCCACCGAGGCGTGCTCAGGATTGCGGCCGGTCGCGAAGGCGTTGGGCGATTCGTCCGGTATCAACCACAGCTTGGGCATCGGCAGGCCCATGCGCTGGCACAGATTGTGGACCAGTGGAGCAACGCGCGCATACACCTCAGGCTGGTCCTGCGGCGTCACCGCCGAGGCGGAATACATCATTAGGGACAGCTTGTCGGAGAAAAAGTAGCTAAAAAAGTTCATGCCGACCGCGAGGATCAGGCCCATTTCCAGGCCGCTGCGACCCCCGATCAACTCGCCTCCCAGCAGAAGGATCCCGCTTAAGGCGCCCAGCAGAACTGCTGTCTTGAGGAAATTCATACTGCTAACTCGATTCTCGCACGCCCGCTCCCTCACGGTCGCGGTTCGGTAAGGGGCTGATTGCGCACAGTGCATACCGAACCGCGACCATAAGGGAGCGGGCTCAACTGTTAACTAACCTGGACCTTGATCTGGCGCGGCTTGGCCAGCTCCTTCTTTGGAAGAGTGATGGTCAGCGTGCCATTCTTGTAGTCCGCTTTCACTCCGTCGGGACTCACCGTATCCGGCAGCGTGAACACGCGCTCGAAAGCTCCATACGAGCGCTCCACGCGATGCCAGCCGCCCTCGTCCTTCTTCGCTTCAAACTTGCGTTCGCCGCGGATCGTGAGGGAGCCGTTCTCCATCCGGACGTCGATGTCCTTCATCTCAACGTCGGGCACGTCGGCCTTGACGATGAGTTCGTTCTCCGTCTCCTTGATGTCCACCGGTGGAACCCACGGGCGGCCGTTCGGTTCGGTGAACAGGCGGTTGACGGTGTCCTGGAACACGCGGAGACCGGCGGGAAACACCTCGAAGTCATTGAATGGAGTGTACTTAATGAGAGACATATGTGTTAACCTCCTACTGTCTGATGATCTACTTACAGTAACAGTATATAATCTTAGTATAAACATGTCAAGTAGGATCTCGAGAATTTCTTGCTTGGCAGGTATATGATTGAAAGCGTGAACGAATCCCTGCTGGTCAATACGCTCGGGCATTCGGCGGGGGTGTTGATTTTCGGCATTTTTCTCTACCTGCTGATCCAGGACCGGGCGGCGCGCCGGCTTCGCGGGAGCACCAAATCGCTGCTGGCGGCGGCGCTGGCGCTGGCTTGGAACGTGGCCTCGCTCATCGTGCTGGGGACCAACTCGCGGGCTGGCACTTTCACCGACCAGGTGACCGCAGCGGTTGGCTTTTCGGTGCTGAGCCTGCTGCCGGCGGTATTGTTCGACCTGTGTTTGCAGGATCGCTACCGTGTGTTGGTTCGCTTGGGTTACGGCCTGAGCATCCTGTCGATCGTCCTGCACGTCGCCGAGCTGTTCCAGGAAGGGGAGCGCTACCATCGCTGGGGCCTGGCGCTGATCACGATCGGATACGGCTCGCTCACCTGCATCGCCGCCGCCGGCGTGTTTGCCTCTCGCGACCAGAACCGCCGGTCCGACACGTCCCGCCTGGTGGGCACCATGTCGCTGTTCCTGCTGGCCATGTCGTTTGTGCATTTCGGAAGCGGACACGTCACCCAAGTGTGGTCTCGCGAGCTGGCGTTCCATCACGCGGCGATTCCGTTGGCGCTGCTGGTGCTTTTGCAAGACTATCGATTCGTGTTGCTGGATGCGTTCCTGCGCTTCCTGGCCAACGTCGCCCTCGCCGCGCTGTTCACATTCGGCGCGGTGGAAGCGTGGAGGCTGAAGCTGCTCCCGGAGCCTTCCACGCCTTTCAATCAGGCGCTGCTGCTGAGCGGAACGTGCCTGCTGCTGATAATCTTCGCCATGCTGCGGGGACGCGTGCAAAGCCTGCTCACGCGGCTGTACTTCCGCCGCCGGGACCAGGACGCATTACTCCAGAGCCTGAAGACGCCCATTCGCGACGAGCGCGAATACCTTTCCGCGGCCGCGCGGCAGTTGGGCGAGTTTATGGGCGCCAACGCCCAGGCCACCGACGATCCCGGTCTGCTGGAGCTGGATTTGCGCCGGCCCACGCTCATCTCCGAAGTCCCGGGCCACCGCGCCGAGCTGGAGACCCAGGGCGTGGAGGCGGTGGTGCCGCTGCGCATCCCTTCCGGCGGAGCCCATCATGTGCTGCTGGGACGCCGCTCCGGGGGGCGGCGCTACTTGAGCGAAGACCTGCAAGCGCTCGGCCGGGCCGCGGGCCAGGTGGTGGAGCAGGTGGAGCAGTACCGCGAATCCGAAATGAGGCGTCTAGTGGCGCAGGCCGAGTTGCGCGCGCTGCAATCCCAGATCCACCCGCACTTCCTGTTTAACGCGCTGAACACGCTGTACGGCATCATCCCGCGCGAGGCCCGGGGCGCGCGCGAAACCGTGCTGAACCTGGCGGACATCTTTCGCTATTTTCTCGAGACCGAAAAATCGTTTCTGCCGCTCGAGGAGGAGTTGCACATCGTCAAGGCGTACCTCGAAGTCGAGCGCTTGCGTCTGGGTGAAAAACTCCGGATCGAAATCGATGTCGAGCCGGCCGCGCTGCCCGTGGCCATCCCTATTCTTTCGATCCAGCCCCTGGTGGAGAATGCCGTCAAGCACGGCATTGCGCCCAAGCCCGGTGGCGGGCTTATCAAGTTGGAAGCACGGCTCGAGGCGAGCGGCAGCCTGCGGGTCACGGTGCGCGACACCGGCACGGGATTCCCGATCCGTCCAGGCTCCAAACCCGGTGTGGGCCTGGAAAACGTAGAGCGGCGCCTGCAGCTCTGCTATGGGGCGGAGGCGCAGCTCAAGATCGAGTCCGACGCATGCGGCGCCACGGTCT
>JBGPHB010000530.1:0-4580 GCA_041484155.1 Bryobacteraceae bacterium | reverse complement strand
TGTCCTTGAATTGGACGAAGATCACCAATTCGCCTTGTCCCCGCCGCCGTACAAGCTCATTGCCGTCTATCTGGATCTCTACTCTCGCTCGCAGCCGCTGATGGAGGGAGAGTTCCACTAGCGAGACACGCGCGGTCCAACGATAATGCCCCTGCTCACCTTCCGCCAGCCAACGGTCGAAGGGAATCGTCGCGAACGCAGGATCCGGAGAACCCCCTTGAGCAGAGACTCGGAGCGCCGCGGCGACACCCAACAGGACCAGGCGCAATGCGACCGTGAGATTCACCGTTCCCTCTTGACCAGTATCTTGCACTCGTTCATCTCAGAGTGTATTCCAAGTGACTCAGCGGCGGGCGAAGGAAAAGAGGTGGTCCAGCGACTCTGCTCCCCGCTCTGGACGGCCGGAAAGAGCGAAGAAAATACCGGTACCCTGTATTTTTTCTATACGTCGATCCCTTCTGGCTGGTCGAAACTACCAGTTCACGCTTTGGCGAGCACGGCACCACCCGCATTTACCTGAGCTTGACCGGCATTTGGTCAGCTTCGTCTGTTTGGATCTATACGTGCTGGCACGAGTGAACCGTGCCATACATCTTGAAAGCACTCCAAGGTGGGCCACCCAGGTCGGCAGCTTTGCGCGGGTTCCGCGATTGCGCCGAGGCCGTGTGGGCAGCCCGAAAGATGGTCGCGAATTTTGAAGAATCCGAACTGCCCTACGCCGTCCAGATCGAAGACGCAACTGGCGAAGTCATATGGGAGTGTTCGATTTCAGAACGTTCGATAGTCGGCTGTTACGACGCGGCGCCGGCGCTTTGGCACGCCTGTTAAGCCCGTTCAAGGACCCGCTTCGTATACACCACCCTGGTACTATCTTGTTCGTTTGGTACTAGCTGGTCGCGACCTTCGATGTTATACTCGCAGCCACAGTAGGTTGCACGAACCCCACCTATTGGGGGGCACCTGTAAGTATGGCTACTCCCCCGAAACGAATCTTTGGAGGAAGGATTTGAGCATGCATCTGGGCGCTGGTGTGTCTGCGCTTAACTCAAAGAACACAGAGAACACACTCTCCCAGGAGTGCCAGGAGCGAAGCAAGCTGGCGGAACAGTACGACGCGACCATCGAAGCTTACACGGAATCCGTCAAGGCCATGATGGAAGTGCGTGGGATGGAGTCGAGCAACGCTTTTCAGCGAGTCCTGGAAGCTCGCAACGCGTGCGAAAATCTCCGCACGGCCCTGGTCGATCACGAGCGGTTCCACCACTGCGCGCGCGAACCCTTGGCTTCCATCTAAGCCTTCCAGGTCCGGAACTTGATATCTTGCAAGGATGCGAACACTGCGTTTGACGGCCGCTTGTGTTTCCGCGCTCGGGCTTGCACTGGCTCAGAGCCCGGATGCCGGCCGCCGCCAGTACGAGAGTCTCTGCTCGAGATGCCACGGTGGAAATGCTACCGGCGGCGAGTCCGGTCCGAACATCAGCGCTCAAATATCCGCTGACAATGAACGTGACATAGCCACATTCCTTCGCACGGGAAAGCCCGCGAGCGGTATGCCGGCATTCGATCTCCCCAGCCAGGAAATGAATGACCTGGTGCGGTACCTCCGATCGCTGGCGCCCATCTCGCGAAACGCACCGGCCGCGATCGTGCGCAGGGTAGTGCAGACAACCGATGGCCAAACGCTCGAAGGCCAGGTACTGAACGAAGGCACTCTGGACCTGCAGCTTCGGACTGACGACAAACGAGTCCGCCTGCTGCGGAAGGCGGGTGACCGGTACCGGCTGGTCACGTCCCAGACCGACTGGCCGACGTACCACGGCGACCCGAGCGGAAACCGTTACACCAAGCTCACTCAGATCGACAAGAGTAACGTGTCGCGCCTGGGCCCCAAGTGGATGTTTCCGATTCCGAACGTCTCGCAGATCGAGAACACGCCGGTGGTGGTCGAAGGCATCATGTATGTCACTAGCGCGAACGAGTGTTTCGCGCTGGATGCGGGGAGCGGCCGCACGATCTGGCATTACCAGCGTCCGCGCACCAAGGGGCTGGCGGGCAATGCGGCGGTGGGCTTCAACCGCGGCGTGGCATGGGCCGGCGACCGCATCTTCATGCTCACCGACAATGCCCACATGATCGCGTTAAGCCGGTTCACCGGTGACCTGGTATGGGAAACCGAGATGGCCGACTGGCATCAGAATTACAACGGCACATCGGCCCCCTTGATCGTCGGCAATCTGGTAGTGTCCGGAACCGCGGGCGGCGATGAGGGCGTGCGCGGATTCGTCGCGGCCTATAATCAGGCCTCAGGAAAAGAAGCCTGGCGATTTTGGACCGTGCCCAAGCCAGGCGAGCCAGGATCGGAAACCTGGAAGGGCAAAGATATCGAGCATCGTTCCGGGGCGACCTGGATGACGGGCACCTACGATCCTCAGCTCGATACCATTTACTGGCCGGTGGGGAATCCGGGCCCGGACTTCGACGGCGGCGAACGCGAGGGCGATAATCTCTACACGGATTCGGTGCTGGCGCTGGATGGCAAGACTGGGAAGCTCAAGTGGTATTACCAGTTCACTCCGCACGACATCCACGACTGGGATGCGCAGGAGCCGCCGGTGCTCGTGGATACGAACTGGCAAGGGCAACCGCGCAATCTGCTGTTGCAGGCAAATCGTAACGGCTTCTTTTACGTGTTCGATCGCATCGGCGGCCAACTGTTGCTGGCCAAACCGTTTTTGAAGAAGCTGAATTGGGCGGAAGCGATCGGCAAGGACGGCCGGCCGATTCTCAACACGCTCAAGGAACTGCCGGGCGGGGAAACCTACGTGTGCCCGGGATTCCAGGGCGGTACCAATTGGTTTTCGACGTCTTTCAATCCGGCTACGGGACTGTACTACTTTCAAGCACTCGAGAGGTGCAATCTGTTCACTAAGAGACATGGGGAGTGGGCGGCGGGCAAAGGCTACATGGGCGGGACCGCGCGGCCCGCGCCCGGCGAAACGTTCGAGAAGTTCCTGCGCGCCATCGACATTCAGACCGGAGAGATCGCGTGGGAACTGCCGCAAGTCAGCGGGCCGGTCACTGCGTCGGCTGGAACTCTTTCCACCGCGTCGGGCCTGGTCTTTTTTGGGGAGAATAGCGGCGCGTTCATGGCGGCGGATGCCAGCAGCGGCAAACCGTTGTGGCAGTTCCAGACCAATCACGTGTGGAGAGCGTCGCCGATGACGTACATGTTCGACAACCGGCAATACGTTGCGATCGCCACGGGCCAGAGTATCGTTTCGTTCGCGCTAGCGGAGTAGAGGTAATGCCCACCTCACGGGCCGGATTTGTAGAAACTAAGCGTGCTATCGCCCTGTTTCAGCTCGCGGTAACGGCTCAGGCTCCCGTAAGACTCAGCCAGCTTGAACCGAGTGGCGTGCTGAACGATCACTAATCCCGGTGGCTTCCCGCTTAGTATCGACAGCGTGCGTTCGTATTCTGGCTCGAGAGCGTAGGGTGGGTCGATGAACACGATGTCCATCGGCTCCCCTAGTTGAGGTAAAACCACGGTCGCGCGACCGTGGCGCACGACAGCGCGCGATTCAAGTGCCAGCGAGCGCAGGTTCTGGTGGATCACGTTCACGGCGGGGCGGCTTTGCTCGATGAAGATCGCGCGGGCTGCGCCGCGGCTCAGCGCCTCGATACCTACAGCGCCTGTGCCGGCGTACACGTCGGCGAAGAGGGTACCGTCGATACGGGGTGCCAGTACGTTGAAAAGCGTCTCACGCAGGCGGTCGGGAGTGGGGCGGATGTCCAGGCCGGGAAGGCTTTTTAGGACGCGGCTGCGGAACTCACCACCAATAACGCGCATGTCAGCCGACTTGGACCAGGCCGTAGCGGCGCTGCCAATGGTCGCGGATGAAGGCTACGGCGCGGCGCAGATCGTCTTCCAGCGGGGGGTGGGCGACGAAGGAGGCCGCTTCATTGCGCGCTATCTCCAGGATGTCGGCGTCGCGCAGGATGTTGCCGATCTGCAGCGAGGGGAGGCCGGATTGGCGGGTGCCGAAGAACTCGCCCGGTCCGCGCAGCTTCATGTCCATTTCAGCGATGTAAAAACCGTCGTTCGATTCGACCAGGGTACGGATCCGCTCGCGGGCGGAGTCGCTGAGCTTGCCAGTCACCAGCACGCAGTAGCTCTGTTCCGCGCCACGGCCGACGCGCCCGCGCAGCTGATGCAGTTGCGCCAGACCGAACCGCTCCGCCTCCTCGATCACGATCACCGTGGCATTGGGAACGTCCACCCCCACCTCGATGACCGTGGTCGAAACCAGAATCGGCGTTTCACCGCGCTGGAACTTTTCCATCGCCGATTCTTTTTCATCCGCGGGGAGCCGGCCGTGCAGCAATCCGACCGGGGTTTGCGGAAACACAATGCGTGAAAGATGATCGTGCATCTTCTGCGCGGCCTTCATCGCCTGCGTCTCCGACTCCTCAATCACCGGATACACCACGTAGGCCTGGCGCCCCTGATCGATCTGCTTCTTGAGGAAACTGTAGACCTCCTCGACGCGGTCTTGGGTCACGTTCTTCGTGATGATGGG
>JBGPHB010000529.1:0-4585 GCA_041484155.1 Bryobacteraceae bacterium | reverse complement strand
TGACCCGGGAAATTCGATATGCTCAGACGCATGAACATGCTCGTACTGATCGCTCTGGCTTCACTGCCAGTTATCGCCGAGTCCTGTGAAAAGCTCGGAGCGCTCAAGATCAAAAACACCTCGATCACCTCCACTCAGCTTGTCGGAGCCGGCGAGTTCGGGACGTTCAAGAAACTGCCGGCGTTCTGCCGGGTTGCCGCCACTCTGAAGCCGACCAGCGATTCCGACATCAAGATCGAGGTCTGGATACCGGCGACCGGGTGGAATGGGAACCTCCAGTCCGTCGGGAACGGAGCTTGGGCCGGGACCATCAGTTATCCGGCCTTGGCTACGGCGGTCGCGGCCGGTTATGCCGCAGCCAGCACCGATACCGGGCACACTGGGAACAATCCGGCCTTCATCACCGGCCACCCGGAAAAGCTGGTCGACTTCGCGTACCGGTCCATTCATGAGATGACCGTCTCGGCCAAGGCGATCGTCGGCCCCAAGCTTTCCTTTTGGAACGGCTGTTCTACCGGCGGCCGGCAAGCACTCACTGAGGCGCAACGCTTTCCGGCCGATTACGACGGGATCATCGCCGGAGCGCCCGCCAACTACGTGACCCATCTGCAGGGAGCCCAGACGTGGGCGGCGCAAGTGGCTCTCAAGGACGAAGCCGGCTACATTCCGCCGGGCAAGTATCCGCTCCTGCACAACGCAGCGCTTCAAGCATGCGATGCGCTCGATGGGGTTAAGGACGGCGTGATCGAGGATCCGACGCGCTGCGACTTCGATCTGAAGGATCTCGCGTGCAAGGGTGCGGATGGGCCTTCGTGCTTGACGGCTCCGCAGGTAGAGGTTGCCAAGAAGCTTTACGCCGGCCCGGCCAAAATCTTTCCGGGGTTGGAAGCCGGAAGCGAACTCGGATGGGCGATGCTGACGGGCCCGCAGCCGATGTCCTTCGCCACCGAGATGTATCAGTATGTGGTGTTTCAGAATCCGAACTGGGATTTCCGGACCATGGATATAGACCGCGACGTGGCCGTTGCCGACAAGGTGGCGAGCGGCACGATGAACTCCATCGACCCGAATCTGAAGCCGTTTTTCGGGCATCACGGAAAGCTCCTCATGTACCACGGCTGGGCTGACCCGGGGATTGCCCCGCGCAACAGTGTCAACTACTACACGAGCGTCGTGGACAAGATGGGTGGAAGGGCGAAAGCGGATGATTCCATTCGCCTGTTCATGGTTCCCGGCATGGGCCATTGCCGCGGCGGCGACGGACCCGACACCTTCGACGCGATCGGCAGCCTGGCTCAGTGGGTCGAAAAAGGCAAAGCCCCGGAGCAGATCATTGCGTCTCGCATCCGGAACGGAGCCGCGGATCGTACGCGCCCGCTGTGTCCCTATCCGCAGGTGGCGCAGTATAAGGGAACCGGCAGCACCGACGACGCCGCGAACTTCTCGTGCAAAACGCCGTAGTATTGCTGCTGGCAGCGCTGATCGCGCATCACTCGACGGCGCCCTTCGATATGACCCGCGCCACCACCGTAAGCGGAGTCGTCACGAAGTTCAACTGGAGCAACCCGCACGCTTACATCCTTCTGGATGTGACGGACGACCAGCATTGGCTTATCGAAATCGAGAGTCCGAACGGCCTTCGGCGCGCGGGATGGACGAAGGATACTCTGAAACCCGGGGACCGGATCAGTTGCACCGGAGCTCGCGCGAAGGATCCGGCGATCTTCGCGCTGAAATGCTTTACTGTCGAGTTCCCCGACGGTCGAAAGCTGCCTTCTTAGTGGGGCAGCCAATCATGGCGGCGAGCCGGCCTCCAGGCCGGCTTTCTTGTCCCGATACAGCCGAAAAAAAGCCGGCACGAAAGCCGGCTTGCCGGCAGGACTGCCTGCCCCACGTTCACTCCCTGGCCTGGTATCACAGACTGTGATACCGCTAAGCTTGCGCCGGCTTTGTGCCGGCCAGCGCCAGCCGCTCCTCGCGGTAGGGATCGTTGACGACTTTGCACTCGTTGTCGAAAATCATCGTGGCCCGCTTATCGGCCGTGAAGGTGGCCCAACCCGGATTCCCGGTGCGGGCGAAATTGGCCCAGGCGGCGCTCATCTTGTCTTGGAGCGCATAACGGTCTTGACCGGTGCCGGTCATGGACTTCGCCTCGTCGACGTTCTCGAGAACAAACGGAATCTCCAGGGTGTGGAATGCCTTCAGCTTTCCATCCCGCACCGGCGACTGCCACTTGAAGTAGTAGCTGTATACGGGAGCTTTCTGCGCGGCCTTGCGCTCGGTCTCGGTCAACACGCTCGCGCGGAAGTTGTCGGACGCCACGACTTGAGACAACTCGACGTTGCTGTAATTCGGCCGGCCTTTGTGGTAAACGCCAACCAGTTTATCCACGTCAGCGTCGCTGGCGCGCGTGGCTTGTTTCACGGCGGCGTGCAGGCCCGCTTCATCGATCGGATCGAATTTAGTGAACGGGAAAAAGTTGACTTCGACTTCGGTGGAGCCGATCAACAGAGGAATATCCGCTGACAGCGGGGGAGCCGTGGGATCGAAGGGGCCGTCGGGCAAGGTGTGGCCATCGACTACAGGAGCGAGTCTCAGGCCTTGCGTGCCGAGGGTCGCCTTCACCAGGGCGTCCATCGAAACCTTCTGGAGTTCGTCGGCGGTCTTAACGCCCAACTTGGCCATGAGTGTCTCGGCGGTCTTCGTCGCGTCGGCGCGCGACACGCCTCGGAGGTTGGCCCCGCTCTGCACGATGGCGCGGTGGAATAATCCCTTGGCGGACGGCATTGCCATCAGCGTGCTGACCTTGCCTGCGCCGCCGGACTGGCCGAAGATGGTCACGTTGGCCGGATCGCCGCCGAAGTTGCCGATGTTGTCCCGCACCCATTCGAGCGCGGCGACGATGTCCAGTATTCCGGCGTTGCTCGCGTGCGCGTACTTCGCGCCGCCCAAGTCAGCCAGATACAGGAACCCGAAGGAGTTGAGCCGGTGGTTGATGGTGACCGTTACGACATCCCGCTTGCGGGCCATGTTCGCGCCGTCATACATCGTATAGCTGCCGTTTCCACTGGTGAATCCGCCGCCGTGCAGCCAGGCCATAACGGGCCGCTTGCCGCTGCCGAGACTGTTGGTCCAGACGTTTAGGTGAAGGCAGTCCTCGCTGATAGTTCCTTTCGGGATCGTGGCGGCTACCTCGGGGATCTCAGTGTGCGGACCCTGCGGCGCTTCGGGACCCCACTCGACCGTGTCCATTACGCCCGACCACGGCTTCGGTTTGGCGGGCGGCATGAACCGCATCGCATCTCCCGTCGGACCGCCGTAGGGAATGCCCCGGAAAGCGTTGACCTTGTTCTCCACCTGGCCGCGGATCTTGCCTGAGGTTGTATTGGCAACCGGTCCGGACGCGCTGTCGGCGCCCCTCAACTTGGTCACGATAAGACTCGTCGCCGCGAGGAACGAACGCCGGTCGATGGTGATCGAATTCATATGCTCCTCATCTTACAACAGACTGCGAATTAGAACCGCCGGATGAACGGCCTCCACGCCACCCAAATCCGCCACCTGCCGCCGGCATGAAGTACCTGGCGCGGCAAGAACTTCGCCGGGTTTCATTGCCTTCACCGCCGGCAGTAAGCGGCGGCGGGCGATGGCGACCGAGACGTCGTAGTGCTCGCGGACGTAGCCGAAGGAACCGGCCATGCCGCAACAGCCAGCGTCGATATCCACGACGGTCGTCGACGGGATGCGTGACAGGAGCGACGCGGTTGCGGGCAGCAGACCCATCGACTTCTGGTGACAGTGGCCGTGGAGGAGAATTTTCGGCGGACCGGCTCGCAAAGGCAAGTCCAGGCCGGATGCAAATTCCTCGAAAAGCAAGCACGCGTCGGCGACCGTGCGGGCTTTGTCGCCACGCAGGAGTGAAGGCGCGTCTTCCTTGACGGCGGAAAGGCAACTCGGCTCACAGAAAAGAATCTTTTCGCCGCGACTGGCGATGGGGAACAGGCCTTCCACCACTTTCGCCGCGTGCGCGCGAGCTTCGCCCAGCAATCCTTGCGAGATCAGAGGACGGCCGCAGCATCCGGGCCGAACAACATCGACGTGGCAGCCCCCGCGCTCCAGAACCTCAACCGCCGCGATTCCGATCTCGGGATCGTAGTGATTGGTGAACGTATCGTTAAACAGCGAGACTTTCGTACCGGCCTGACGACGCGGATTGCGTGAAAGCCATCGCTCGAACGTATCTCGCCGAAACGGCGGCAAGGGCCGGCGCGGGTCGAGTCCAAGGGATTTGCCGGGAGCAAACCAGTTCGAAAGCGGCGCGAATCTGCTCCCCCACACGGCCAGCTTGTCAACGTTGCCTAGGGCTCGGGCGCGCAGGGGCGTTCCGTGACGCTTCCAATAGTCCGCCAGAAATTCGCTCTTGAATCGCGCCATGTCCACGCCAACCGGGCATTCCGCTTTGCACGCCCGGCACTCCAGGCACAGATCGAGCACCTTGTAGACGCCCTCGTCGCCGAGGCCGGACTCTTCCAGGCGTCCCGACATCGCGAGGCGAAGCACGTTCGCACGGCCACGCGTCGAATCC
>JBGPHB010000528.1:0-4588 GCA_041484155.1 Bryobacteraceae bacterium | reverse complement strand
TAACCTCTTCGAGCGAGTCTTCCGTGGGCGGTCTCAAGGAAGTCATCGCGTTGATCAGCGGCAACAAGGTATTCAGCCAGCTCAAGTACGAGAGCGGTGTGCATCGCGTGCAGCGTGTCCCGGCCACCGAGCAGCAGGGCCGGGTCCACACCTCGGCCATCACCGTAGCTGTATTGCCCGAAGCCGACGAAGTCGAAGTCGTCATCGAAGCGAAGGATATCCGCATCGATACGTTCTGCTCGTCCGGCCCCGGAGGCCAGAGCGTGAACACCACCTACTCCGCCGTCCGCATGACGCACCTGCCCACGGGCACGGTCGTATCCTGCCAGGACGAAAAATCGCAGATCAAGAACCGCGCCAAGGCGCTGCGTGTGATGCGCTCGCGGCTGTATGAGCTGGAGCTCGAAAAGCAGCAGGAGAAGATCGGCGCCGAGCGGCGCGGCATGGTGGGCAGCGGCGACCGCAGCGAGAAAATCCGCACCTATAACTTCCCGCAGAATCGCGTCACCGATCATCGCATCGGCCTGACGCTACATCAGCTCAACCTGGTGATGGAAGGCAAGCTCGAACCCATCATCGAGGCGCTGACCACTTATTATCAAACTGAGAAACTAAAAGAACAGGGCGAAGCAGCCTGACCACAAGAAAACTGGGGACATTGCGGGCAAGCGTTCACTAACGTTTCCACTGGCAACAACCCCAGCAGTGTCCCCAGTTTTTTCCACGCCAAAGCCATGGACCTGCGCACAGCTCTCCAACAAGGCCAAAAGCTCCTTGAAGACGCCCAGATCTCCGCCCCGCGGCTCACCGCCGAGGTGCTACTGGCCCACGCCATCGGGTGCGACCGCGCCTGGCTCTACGCCCACTCCAATGAAGAGTTGCGGGAAGTGTGGTGGATCCACTTCGGCCGCTACCTGCACGAGCGTCTAGAAGGCAAGCCGACGCAATACATCACCGGCCGCCAGGAATTCTACGGCCGCGACTTTCGTGTCACCAAGGACGTCCTGATCCCGCGGCCTGAGACGGAACACGTGATCGAGGCTGCGCTCGAGCGCGTAACCAGCGCGAGCGGGATTGTAGACATCGGCACGGGTTCGGGTGCGATCGCGGTAACCCTGGCGCAAGAAGCCAAGGTGCAGGTTGTCGCCACAGACATATCGGCGCCAGCGCTGCGGGTGGCGATGGAGAACGCTCGCCGGCTCGGCGCGGAAGTGCGCTTCCTGTGTTGCGATCTCGGCAGTGCTCTCGCGAGCCTCCGGTTTGACCTGGTAGTCGCAAACCCGCCGTATGTGCCGGCAGGCGATACGACGGGTCTGCAACGCGAGGTACGCGACCATGAGCCTCCCATGGCGCTGTACGGCGGGGCGGATGGCCTGGAGGTCTACCGCCGCCTCGTCCCGGAAGCAGACCGCTTGCTGAAGTCCGGAGGCTGGCTGGTAATGGAGATCGGCTATAACGCCGGCGAAGCGGTGCGGGCCATGCTCGAAACTTGGAGGGACGCCGAGGTCCGGTGCGACCTTGCCGGCCTGCCGCGTGTTATCGTAGCGCGCAAGCCCTCGTGCTGAAATAGCCCTTCCATCACTTAGTCCACGGCTTGCATCAGGAGCTCGGCGCTCCAGCGCGTAGCGTCCAGATAGGCGTCGCCGACTGCGGTCGCGCCCAACCGGAGTTGCCCAGCCAGCGCATCCACGGAGGCCCAATCTCCTGCTTCGTAACATCGAGTCAGGTGATATAGAATCGTGAGCTGATCGGTATCGAGAGTCACCCCAAGCAGGACATTAGCGATGGTCGGCGCGAGCCTCACTTGGGACAAAGCCTCTTCGAGGGGCCGGTCGATAAGCGCATCGAGGAGCGAGAACAGGCCCATCAGGAAAGCTTCTTCGTGTTTCGGGATCTCGGCCAGTTGCGCGACGCATTCGCAAAAGTGGGCGCGTACAACGGAGAGCGTCGCCAGCTCGCTGGGCTTGTTCTCGGTCATCCGGGGAAGTGTGGCCAGGAGAATCCACCGGCGCATCTGGAATTCTCCGACCCTGTTCAAAGCTTCGCGGATCGAGCTGACCGGACTAGCCCGATGAAACAGCGCGGAGTTGACATAGCGTAACAGCTTGTACGAAAACGACACGTCTTCGGAGATCAACGCCTCCAACCCGTCGAAATCCAGTTCCTGGCGCTGGGATTCCTCGATCAACCGCAGGCAAGTGACGATGGATGAAGATAACTGGCGGCCCTTGACCAGTACGGGCCGCGCGAAGAAATACCCTTGGAAATAGTCGTATCCGATGTCCCTCGCCCAACGGAACTCTTCGTAAGTTTCCACTTTTTCCGCCAGCATCTCGATGCCTCGAGCCTGGTAGGTCGAGACCAGGCGCTCCTGTTCCGCTCTCGGGGTGCTGCGCATGTCCACCTTGATAAAGTTGGCGAAGTGCGTGAGGGGCTCGAACCGCGGCTGGCACACGAAGTCGTCCAGCGCGATCCTATAGCCTGCCAGGCGCAAACGTTGGCATGCCGCCAGCACTGCCAGGTCCGGTTCAACGGTTTCAAGCACTTCAAAGATGGCGATTTCCTTGGGGAGGATTGAGGGCAATCCATCGATCAGCAGCTCGCGGCCGAGATTCAGGAAAGCCTGTTTTCCACACAACATGGAATCCAGGCCGATCGCGAACAGACTATTGGCGATTACCTGGGTCGTTGCCGCGCTCGCATCGGTCCCGTCAAACGCAGTGCTGTCCGGGTTGGACCGGAACAATAGCTCATATGCATACACGCGCCTCTGACGATTGAAAATCGCCTGGCGAGCCACACACACGTCCATACAGTACATATCGACGCGAGCGGCCGGACACTGAACCGCGTGGCCAGCCCCGTGAGGGCGGGGTTGGGCGTCCTATTGAACCCCCAGGACCACGTTCGCCCAGCGCATGGCTTCCAGATAGGATTGGCCGATGAGCGCTCCCTGGACGCCGTACTGGCGTGCATCCTCCTCCACTCCGTCCCAGTCACCGGCCTCATAGTGGAGTACCAGTTTGTAGACCTGGGCGAGTCCCTCGCTCTCCGGCGCGGTTCCCAGGAGCACGCTGGTGATTGTGGGCGCGAGGCTTACTTCGGCTAGAGCCGCCTCGAGTGGCCGGTCCAGCAGGGCGTCGAGCTCGGAGAAAAGGCCGACCAGAAATGCATCGTCTGCGTCGCGGATTTCCATGGCTCGCGCCAAAATCTCACAAAAGCGGGCGCGCAAGATCGAGTGCCTGACCAGCTCACCCGGCTTGTCCTCCGCCATTCGCGGTACCGCGGCCACGGCGATCCAATGCCGGATTTCCTGCTCCCCGAGCGTCACCAGGGCTTGGCAAATCGAGTGAATCCCCCCTTGACGGTAAAACAGCGCCGAATTGACGTAACGGAGCAACTTGTAGGAAAAGGACACGTCTTCGCTGATGAGCGTTTCCAGGCGGCTGAAATCCAGCTCGCCTCGGGCCGCTTCCTGCAGCAAGCGCAAACAGACTACTTTGGAGGTTGAAATCTGCCGCCCCCGGCGAGTCTCTGGTCGCGCGAAAAAGTAGCCTTGAAAATAGTCGAAGCCCGCCGTGAAGGCCCACTCGAAATCGTTGTAGCTTTCCACCTTTTCCGCTAACATCTGAATGCCTCGAGGCTGATAGGTACGGACCATGCGTTCCGCCTCGAGCTTCGTCGTCTTCAGCACATCCACTTTGACCAGGTTGGCGATGCTGGTCAGAGGCTCAAATCGCGGATGGCAAACGAAGTCGTCCAGGGCAATGGTGTAGCCTTGCTCTCGCAGCTTGCGGCACGCGTGCAGCACCTCGGAATCGGGCTCGACCGACTCCAGAAGCTCGATCACCGTGGATTCCTTGGGCAGCATCGTACGCCAGCCGTCCACCAGCAGGCCCCGCCCGAAATTGATGAATCCCTTCTTGCCCCGCAGGATATCTTCGAGGCCAACGGCGAATAGCGCGTTGGCGATCACCTGGATAGTAGCCGAACTTTCCTCGGTGCCGTCAAACGCGTTATGTTCCTGACTCGGCCGAAACAGCAGTTCGTAGCCGTGAACCCGTCTCTTTCGGTCGAATATAGGTTGCCTTGCGACGAAGACATCCATACCTTGCATATCGGCGGGATACGGCGGGAGAATTAGGCTAAGTCCTGGAAAAATGCGAGTTTACCTCCATGTCGACATGGACGCCTTCTTTGTTTCGGTGGAGGAGCTGTTCAACCCGGCCCTCAAGGGCCAGCCAGTGGTCGTCGGAGGGCAGCCCGGCGAGCGGGGGGTGGTTTCGGCCGCTTCCTACGCGGCGCGGAGGTTTGGCGTGCATTCCGCCATGCCCCTGCGCACTGCCTATAAATTGTGCCCGCAGGCGATCTTTGTCGACGGGCATCGCGAGCGCTATCTGGATTACTCGCAAAGGGTCTTCGTTGTGTTACAGCAGTTCTCGCCACAAGTGGAGATGGCGTCCATCGACGAGGCCTATCTTGATTTGACTGGTACTGAGCGCCTGCATGGGCCACCCCTGCGAGCCGCGCACCGGCTGCATGCGGCCGTGCGGGACGCGACAAATCTCAACTGCTCCATCGGCGCCGC
>JBGPHB010000527.1:0-4590 GCA_041484155.1 Bryobacteraceae bacterium | reverse complement strand
GTTGTTGCTGATGGCTCACAGCGACGTGGTTCCGGCCGAGCGTGGCGAGTGGACCGTCGATCCGTTCAGCGCCGAGAATCGCGGCGGCTTCCTCTACGGGCGCGGCACGCAGGACGCAAAATCGCTGTTGGCGGCCGAGCTCGCGGTCATGGTCGAAATCAAGCGCCGCAACATCAAGCTCAGCCGTGACCTGATTCTGCTGTCGGAAGCCGACGAAGAGACCGGATCGACCGGCATCGAATGGATGGTGCAACACGCCTGGCCCAAAATCGACGCCGAGTTCGCGCTCAACGAGGGCGGGTACATCCTGGAGATCAAGGACGGCCCAAAAGTATTCCAGGTCCAAACCTCGGAGAAAATTCCTACACGCGTGGTCCTGACAGCCAAGGGAACCGCGGGCCATGGCTCCATGCCACGCGGAGACAACCCGGTGGTGCACGTGTCTCGAGCGCTGGTGAAACTGTCGGAGGCCGAGGAGCCCGTTCGACTCAACTTGACCACACGCAGGTACTTGCGCGAGATTGCGAAATTGGCGGAGTACGCTTGGCTGGAACCGATCCGGCGAAAGCTGGACGATCCCGCCACCGCACAAGCCGCGGCGAACCAGATCCGCACCCACGACCCGGAACTCGACGCGATGCTGCGGACTACCGTCACGCCCACCATGCTGCGCGCCGGGATCAAGATCAACGTGATCCCCAACACCGCCGAAGCTCAAGTGGACGTGCGGCGGCTGCCCAACGAGACCCGCGAAGAAGTGCTGGCGCGGTTCCGCCAGGCGGTCAACGACAGCGCCGTCGAAGTGGCACTGGCGCCGGGCCAGCAGATGCCCGCGACTGAGTCCAGCTCGGTGACCACGCTGTTATATCACGCCATGGAGCACGCTATCGCGCGCGTCTATCCTCGCGACGTCGTCGTCCCCTACATGACCCGCGGCGCGACGGATGGCAGCTTCCTGCGGGCCAAAGGCATGGCCGTGTACGGTGTTCCCATTTTCCTGAGAGAGGGTTCGGAGAGCCACGCCCACGGAAACGATGAGCGCATCGCTCCCAAGAGCCTGGAAGAGGGCGTTGAGTTGCTGTGGCAGATCGTACTGGAGACGGCTGGTGGGAATTAGAAAGCGCCGACACTGAGCCGCGGCGGTTAGAATTGTTTCCTCGGCCCGCTCCCTCACGGTCGCGGTTCGGTAAGTGGCTGATTGCGCAAAGTGCTGACACCGAACCGCGACCGTAAGGGAGCGGGCTGGACGAGTTTTTCACAGGTTCTTACGGAGCGGTTTGAATCTTCAGTCGATGAATCCCTTCCAGGTGTTGCCTTTGTCGTCGCGCAGCGTGACCACGAGGTTATCGGAGACGCCGCTCAGCGTTTGACCCTTTTCGTCGCGAAATCGGTAGACGATGGAATTGTCGGCATTGCGGACCGCCGATCCGCGCCAAATATTACCGTACTCGTCTTTCAGCTTTATATGGTCGCCGTGGCCGTAGCCGAATACACGAGTCTTGGTCTTTTCATCCTCCAGATGAAAGAATCCGCCCGGAAGAAGGGCGCGTTTGCGCTGCTTACTATAGATCATGCGATCGTAACCATTATGCCGCTGGGAGAGCAAAGTTCCGATAAGGTGTGCGCCTTAGAGCGGGGCAGGGAATTCGCCTGACGCGGAGAGATATGCGAGCTGTGATACAGCGCGTCACCGCAGCGCGGGTGGAAGTAGATGGAGCCGTAGCCGGCAGGATCGACGCCGGACTCCTGGTACTGTTGGGCGTCGCGAAGACTGACACGGCCCAGGACTCGGACTTCTTGATCGAGAAAATCCTCCATCTGCGCATCTTCTCCGACGGCGCCGGGAAAATGAATCGAAGCCTTTTGGAGACGGGCGGCGCTTTGCTGGTGGTCTCGCAGTTCACGCTGTACGGCGATTGCCGCAAGGGGCGGAGGCCCAGTTTCGACCTGGCCGCACCCGCCGAACAAGCGCGTGCTCTCTATGAGCAGTTCATTGCCGCCGCGCGAAGGGCCGGAGTGCGCGTCGAAACCGGCGTGTTTCAAGCCTCCATGGCCGTGTCGCTTACCAACGACGGACCGGTCACGCTGGTCATCGAGAGTTCTCATTGAAGCGCGCTAGACTGGGCCTATGATCGTGGGCACGGGCGTGGACTTGTGTGAGGTCGGACGTATGCGGCAGGCCATCGAGCGGCACGGGAAGCGCATCCTGACGCGCGTGTTCACCGAGAGGGAAATCGCCTACTCCGAACGCAAGGCCAACCGTTATGAGCGCTACGCGGCTCGCTTCGCGGCGAAGGAGGCGGGCATGAAGGCGCTCGGTACGGGCTGGCGCGGCGGGCTGGGCTGGCGCGATCTGGAAGTAACCAACCTCCCCTCCGGCCGGCCCACGCTCGCGTTCCATGGCAAGGGGGCCGAAATTGCCGAGAAACTGGGTGTACGTGCCATCTCACTTTCCTTGACGCATACCGCGGAACAGGCGTTGGCGATGGTGATACTGGAACAGTGAAGAATTAGTGCTTTGGCCTCGCCCATCTCTAAGTTCTAGACGAGAACCCCGCCCTGACGGGCGGGGCTTGGTCGCGCGTTTGCAACCGCACCCGTCGGCCGCACCCGTCGGTCGCACAAGCCCCGCCCGTCAGGGCGGGGTTAGCCCGCTGCCTCAACGGAGCGGGCTGACACTACTCACTTATAATTGAGTTGTCGATGAGCAAGCGGCACCTTTTCGTCTCCGGCTTGGTTCTGCTCGCCATTCTGCTAACGCTGATGGTGTGGCAGGTATCGTTCAATTTCGGCGAATACGGTCCAGCCAACACGCCCGAGACGTTCGTGTTCTGGGCCGTCTCCACGCTGATCTTCCTGCTGACCGTGACGGTAACCTTCATGCTGTTCCGCACCGGCGTGAAGTTGTACCTGGAGCGACAGACCAACCGTGAAGGATCGCGCATCAGATCCAAGCTGGTACTGGGAGCGCTGGCGCTGAGCCTGTTGCCGGTGGTGTTTCAAGTATCGTTCAGCTATGCGATCCTGAACCGCAACGTCGAGAAATGGTTCAGCCGGCCGGCGGTGGGGGTTCGGACCGACCTGATCGCTGCCGCCACGGCGCTCGGCCAGGAAGTGCAGGACCGGGCGCAGGCGCTGGCCAATTGGATCGCAACGATGCCGGAAATGCGCGGCGGCACGGCGGACTTTTCGAAGCTCTGTAAGGAAAACCGGATTTCAGAACTGAGTATTGAGAGTGATCGCGGCGTGCCGGCAAAGTTATGCGCGGCGAGCCAGACCGGCGGCAAAGTGTTCACGGCGCGGGCGTCCATCGGAGACGGGCGCAGGGTGCTGCTCCGCGTCTCGCCCGGAATCGATCTCCAGACGAAACAGCGGGAAATTGAGACTTACATTCACGATTACGACCAGCTCGCGGCGAACAAGCGCAGTATCCGCAGTCTGTACCTGCTATTTCTGCTGTTGATCGCGCTGTTCATTCTGTTCGTCGCCACCTGGATTGCACTGCTGCTGTCGCGCCAGATCAGCGTGCCGATCTCGGCGCTGCTGGTCGCCGCGGGTGAAGTGCGCAAGGGAAATCTCGGCCATCGCGTAAGGGTGCAGGCCGTGGATGAGCTGGCGACGCTGGTGCGGGCGTTCAATGAAATGATGCACGAGCTGGAAGCCAATAGCCGTGAGCTCGAAAGCCGGCGGCGATTCACCGAGGCGATTCTGGAAAGCATTCCAACGGGCGTAATCTCGCTTGCCGCCGACGGCCGGATCCAGCGAGTGAATCGAGCCTTGCACGGCTTTTTCACTGAGGAGCAACTCGGGCGCGCCTCCCACATGAAAGATTTGTTCCCGCCCGGGGATTGGGCCGAAATCCAGTATCTGATGAATCGCGCGCGGCGGACCGGTGTCGCGGCCAGCCAGCTTGACCTCGACTCGCCACGCCAGGTGCTGCACCTGGCCGTGACGGTATCGGCGTTGCCCGCGCGGCAGCCCGAAGCCCCCGGGTTTGTGGTGGTGCTGGAAGATACCAGCGAGCTTCTGCGGGCGCAAAAGGCCGCGGCCTGGCACGAAGTGGCGCGGCGCATCGCCCACGAATTGAAGAACCCGCTCACGCCGATCGCCCTGTGCGCGGAACGGATCGCCCGGCAGTTGGACCGCGGCGCCGTGACGCCGGAGACACAGCGGATCCTGCGCGAATGCGCCACCACAATCTCGCGCGAAGTCGAATCCGTGAAGACGCTGGCGAATGAGTTTTCTCAGTTCTCGCGCTTCCCCGCGGCCCAGCCGGTAGCCAGCGACCTCAACGAAATCGTGCGCAACGCGCTGAATGTCTTCGCCGGGCGCCTGGATGGCATCGACTTGCGGGTCGAGCTCGCTTCCGGCCTCCCGCAGATATTCGCCGATCCCGACCAGTTCAAGCGCGTGGTGGTCAACCTGGTGGACAACGCGGCCGAGGCGATGCAGGATTCGCCGGTGAAACGGCTGGTGGTGGTGACGCACGCCACTTTGGCCGACTCAGTGGAGTTGTTGGTGGCCGATACGGGCTGCGGCATCTCGGCCGGAGACAAAGAAAGGCTGTTCCTGCCGTATTTCTCCACCAAG
>JBGPHB010000526.1:0-4593 GCA_041484155.1 Bryobacteraceae bacterium | reverse complement strand
CACCAACCGATCGCTAGCCAGGTGATCGTACAGAATCGCGTCGGCCCGTTCCAGAATCTTCCGGCCCTTGACGGTGATGAGCCCGGGATCCCCGGGTCCGGCGCCGACCAGGTAGACCTTCATGCCTGAAGAATCTCGCGCGCTCCGTGATCGAGCAGCCAGGCGCCCAGCTCGCGACCAAGGGTCAGGGGTTCGATGCCCGAACACTCCCCGCGGACCATGCGCGCGCCATCCGGCGACGCAACGATCGCGCGCAAGTGAATAGTCCCGCCATGAAGGCAAGCGTGCCCGCCGATCGGCACCTGGCAGCCGCCGCCGAGCGTCGCCAGCAAGGCGCGCTCCGCGGTGATCGCCACTCGCGACTCCGCGTGATCCAGCTTGCGGACCAACTCTTGCGCCGCTCCGCCGTCTTCCCGGGTCTCGATCGCCAGCGCTCCCTGACCCGCCGCCGGGCACATGACCTCGACCGGCAGCAATTCCGCGATTCGATCCGCCCATCCCAGCCGCCGCAGTCCCGCGGCCGCCAGCACAATCGTGTCGAACTGCCCCTCGTCCAGCTTGCGCAAACGGGTATCGACATTTCCCCGCAGCGGCATCGTCACAATGCCCAAGCCGAGCGCCTCTAATTGCGCCGAGCGGCGAAGCGAGCTGGTCCCCACCCGAATTCCCTTGGCCAAAGGACGCCCAATCAGCGCGTCGCGCGCTTCTTCGCGCTCTGGAATCGCAGCCAGCGTCAGCCCCGCCGGAAGGTCGGTGGGCATGTCCTTGAGGCTGTGTACGGCGAGGTCAATCGTACCTGCAAGCAACGCCTCTTCGATCTCTTTCGTGAAAAGGCCCTTTCCACCGACTTGGGACAACGGAACGTCAGTGATCTTGTCGCCCGACGTCTTAATGATCTCGATGCGGGTCTCCGTACGCAACCGCGCCGCGATGTGCCGAGCCTGCCAGAGCGCCAGTTGCGACCCGCGCGAACCGATCACCAGCATCGAAAAGCCTTATTTGGCCGCGGATGAACGCGGATGAACGCGGATGAACGCAAGAGTCTTATCCGCGTTAATCTGTGTTCATCTGCGGCCAATTTATCCCTCCCCCAATCGAAACAGCTTCCGGATCATGCCCACCAGATGCACCCCGGCGGGATCGGCCGCCTGCCGCCGCATCTCGGAAATCGGTCCATGGGCGATCTTGTTGACGATGCGGCGCGTGATCGCCTCGATTTCCTCTTCCTGCTGCGGCGTGAGCGCGCCAAGCTTGGCGCGTCCCCGTTCCATCTCGGCCGCGCGCAATTGTTCGAACTGGTCCTGCAAGCTCACAATCGTCGGCGCAACCTCGCGGGTCTTCAGCCGCGCCATCATGCGGTCGACTTCTTCGCGGATGATGTCCTCGGCTTGCACGGCCACTTCGATCCGGCCTTTCATGTTCGTATCCACGACCCTCGCCAGATCGTCGATGTCGTACAGGAAGACGTTATCCAGCTTGTTGACGGAAGGCTCGATGTTCCGCGGCACGGCGATGTCGATCAGGAACATCGGCCGGTTTCGCCGGCGTCCAATCACGGCTCGCATCTGGTCGCGGGTCAAGATGAAATGCGGCGCGGCGCTCGAAGCCAGCAGGATGTCGACCTCGGGCAGACTATCGTAGAATCGCTCGTAACCTATGGAACGGCCCTGGAATTCCTCAGCGAGGGAGTCGGCGCGCGCGCGAGTCCGGTTAGTGACCGCGATGTCGGAAACCCCGGCCCGGCGCAAATGGCGCGCGGCCGATTCCGCCATTTTCCCCGCGCCCACCAGCAGAACGCGCTTCCCGGCGAGCGAGCCGAAAATCTCCCGTGCCAGCTCCACCGCCGCGTAACTCACCGAAACCGCGCTCTGGCCGATGTCCGTCTCCGACCGCACACGCTTGGCGACGTTAAATGCTCGCGTCATGACTAAGTCGAGGAAGCCGCTGATCGCGCCGCATTCCTTCGCCAACGCGTATGCGGTCTTCATCTGGCCCAGGATTTGGGGCTCGCCCACCACCATCGAATCCAGGCTCGAAGCCACCCGGAACAGATGACGGACCGCGTCCTGTCCGTCATGGCGGTAAAGATACGGCGTGACCCAGGCACGCTCGACCGACCGCGCGTCCGCGAGGAAATGCTCTACCGTGGCTTCGGCATCGGACTTTTCGTCGGCCGCAACGGTCACTTCGACGCGGTTGCAGGTCGAAAGGATCATGCCCTCGAGCAGCCCGGGGCACAGGCGCAAGTTGCCCAGCGCTTGGGGAAGAGCTGCGTCCTCGAAGGCCAGACGCTCGCGGACTTCCACCGGAGCCGTGCGGTGGTTCAAGCCTGTGATGAACAGCTTCATGGCACCCGTCTCATGGGACCAAGCTGGGCCTCAACCCCGCGTGCGTCGCCCATGTGAGCGCCGAGCAGCCAAGCACCACCAGCGCCATCAGCGCCGCTTTCCGCCCCCGCCAGCCCGCCGAGGCGCGCAGGAAGATCATGACCAGGCACAGTAGCCAGGTGAGGAAAGACAACTGGATTGCCGGGTCGCCGATCCAGCGGGTGCCCGATTCGACGAACGCCCAGGTGATCGCGAAAACGATTCCCAGCGTGAGCAAAACAAACCCAAGTCCCATGGAAACGCTGATCAAGTTGTCCAGCGTCGCCAGCGGCGGCAATTTTTCCAGTAGCGTGCTGTTGCGCTTACTCTTCAAGCGCCGCTCCTGGATCAGGTAAAACACCGAGGCCACCGCTGTGAGCAGCAATGCGGCGTAGCCTGCGAGTACCAGAACGATGTGAACGATCAGCCAGGCATCGCGCACTCCCACGTTGGGCCAGGAAGCGACCGGCTGCTCCAAGGCGGCGACCAGCGTCATCAGGAAGACCAGCGGGAACAGCGCCACGGCCGTGCTGGTGAAGTGGTAGCGCCATTCCACGAGCAAGAACACCAGCGCAATTAGGAACGCGCAAACGCCCAGAGTTTCATAGCCGTTCTCCAGCGGCAGGCGGCCATAGGCGGATTTCAGCTCCACCAGAGCAACGGCATGCAATACCACTCCGATGCGGAAAGCCCCCAGTGCCGCCGTATAGGCGCTCTGCCGGCGCCACACCACGGCCAGCATGGAGTGCAGGAGTCCCACGGCGTACAGGCACGCCGCCACGCGGAGCCAGAAGATGCTGGATTCCACCACCAATTTGATTCTACGCTGCGGGCACCACCTCCGTTAACCTTACTTCACCTGGGCCGAACACCCCGTTCATCTATCATTCTTTACATGAACTCCCAACCCCTCTCGAACCTAGCGTGTCTGGTCACTGGTGGAACGCGTGGAATAGGAAGCGCCATTGCCAAGATGTTGTTATTGGAAGGAGCCAAAGTGGCCATCTGCGGCCGGCGCCAAGACGCGGTGGATGAGGCCGTGGCAGCGCTAGAAGCATCAACCGGCGGTAAAGTCAAGGGCAAAGCTGCCGATGTAAGGAGTGATGAGCAAATTGGCGAACTTTTCCGGTTTGTCGACCAGCAGTTCGGTGGGCTCGACGTGCTGGTCAATAACGCCGGTGTGGGCGTGTTCCGGCCGGTCTCGGAGTTGTCCGTCCGGGAGTGGCAGGAGACCATCGAAACAAATCTCACGGGTGTGTTTTACTGCTGTCGTGAAGCTTTATTCAGGTTCGGAACCAGGGGCGGTGGTTACATCGTCAATATAAGTAGCCTCGCTGGGAAAAATGCTTTTGCCGGCGGGGCGGCATACAACGCCTCCAAGTTCGCGCTGACGGGTTTCAGCGAGGCGGTGATGCTGGATAAGAGGAGCGAGAACGTGCGGGTCAGCTACATCATGCCGGGAAGCGTGGCCACCGGGTTCGGTGGACATTTTGGCGCGGACGCCGGCCTGGATTGGAAAATTTGGCCCGAAGATGTCGCCGAAATCGTGCGGATGCTGCTCCGGATGCCTTCTCGAACCTTGATTAGCAGGGTCGAAGTCCGGCCGTCGAAGCCGAAGAGATAGAGGGCACTAGTGAATCGGGCTGTAACGAGGAGCATCTAAAAGAATGGCAATCGGGTTGCCTGATAGTTTCTGGAAGGGGGCAGACAGGTTAACGCCTCCAAGAGGTTCGCGAAAGGTGGTAGATAAAATGGTCCGGCTCAACATCCCGTTGGATCCAGCGAAGACAGGGCGTGAGGCGATGTCCCTCGAGACGAATCTGCGCCGGCTGATCATCGGACAGGATGAAGCCATCGAGCAGATCGTGAACATCTATCAGATGAACCTCACCGGCATGAGCGCGCCCGGCCGTCCGATCGGCAATTTTCTGTTCCTGGGGCCCACGGGCTCCGGCAAAACGCGCATCGTGGAAGCGACCGCGGAAACACTTTTGAAGAACCCTCGTAGCGTCATCAAGATCGACTGCGGGGAGTTTCAACACAGCCACGAAATTGCAAAGTTGATTGGTTCGCCTCCCGGCTATCTGGGTCATCGCGAAACGCAGCCGATGCTCACGCAGCAGAAGTTGAACGGCGTGACGAGCGAGCGCTGCGGTCTTTCCCTGATATTGTTCGATGAAATCGAGAAAGCGGCTCCTTCGCTGACGCGCCTGTTGCTGGGTGTTCT
>JBGPHB010000525.1:0-4594 GCA_041484155.1 Bryobacteraceae bacterium | reverse complement strand
TGCACGCGCAAGCCGGGCGCACGGACCGGCAGCAGGTGGATCCCGGCGCGGAAGAGCGCGGCCGCGGAGTCTATCTTCAGTTGTGCAGCACTTGTCACGGAAAGCTCGCTCGAGGGACCGAGGAAGGTCCCGACTTGATCCGCTCCGTGACGGTACTGAGAGACCGGCTAGGGAACGAGCTCGGACCGGCTCTGAAGAAGCTCGCCAACCATAAGGCCGATCTTACTCCGGTCCAAATCGTGGACCTCTCTCATTTCCTGAAGCAACGCGTGGAAGACACCTCGCGAAACCGCAATCCGGACCAGCCGCCGAACGTCTTGACTGGCAACGCAAATGCCGGCCGGGCGTATTTCAACGGGCCAGGGAAGTGCAACACGTGCCACTCTCCGGCGGGAGATCTCGCGGGTCTTGGAAAGCGGTACGATCCGGTCACATTGCAACAACGGTTTCTGTTTCCGCGGACGGGCGCGCGCCCGGCACAACCGACGCAGGTAACCGTGACGCCGTCTTCCGGCCCAGTGATGACCG
Organism: Bryobacteraceae bacterium; assembly: GCA_041484155.1. Taxonomy (GTDB): domain Bacteria; phylum Acidobacteriota; class Terriglobia; order Bryobacterales; family Bryobacteraceae; genus Palsa-187. The sequence continues at coordinate 4,066 of JBGPHB010000525.1, read as the reverse complement.
GTGCGCTGGAGCGCATCGACGATTTCACCGTTGGACTGCGCGACTCCTCCGGCGAGTACCGGTCTTGGAAACGCACCCCCGGCTTGAAGGTCGAGCTGCGTGATCCGTATGCGGCCCATAACCAGCTGCTCGATCAGTACACGGACGCGGACATGCACAATATCGTGGCCTATTTGGAGACGTTGAAATGAAAAGACTACTATTCTTCGCGCTGCTCTCGGCATCCGTGTCCGGCCAGGCACGCCTCGATCCGGCGAAGCTGCTCCAGCCGCCTACCGATACGTGGCCAACCTACAATGGCGACTATTCAGGACGCCGCTACAGCACGTTATCCAAGATCAACGCGTCCAACATTAGTTCGCTGGCGCTCGCCTGGGTCCACCGGGCCAATACCGGCTCAGGCAACGCAAATGCCGTGATCAAGGGAACCCCGCTCGAAATCAACGGCGTGCTTTATTTCACGGCTCCCGACCACGTATGGGCCGTCGACGCACGCAGCGGGCGCGAGCTGTGGCATTACGTTTGGCAATCGAAAGGGGGCCAGCATATCGGCAACCGCGGCGCCGGAGTATACGGCAACTGGTTGTATTTCGAAACGCCGGATTGCAATCTTGTCTCCCTGAATCTCAAGGACGGCACGGAGCGGTGGCACAGGGAAGTCTGCGATCTCGATCAGTTCTACTACGGTTCGGTTGCGCCGGTCATCGTGAAGGATCACGTGATCGTGGGCGTAAGCGGCGACGATCTGGATATCCCGGGATACCTGGAATCCCACGACCCGGTCACGGGCGAGTTGCAGTGGCGCTGGTACGCCCACCCCGAGCCTGGCACACCGGAAGCGAAGACCTGGCCCAGCGTGGAGGCGATGATGCACGGCGGCGGCATGACGTGGGTCCCCAGCACCTACGATCCCGAGCTGAATCTCCTCTATTTTGGTACCGGCAACCCGCAACCCGTGATCGCAGGCAAAGGCCGCAAAGGCGATAACTTGTACACGGAGTGTATCATCGCCCTTAACCCGGACACGGGAAAACTCGCTTGGTATTTTCAGCCTTCTCCGCATGACACGCACGATTGGGACGCCGTACAAACACCGGTGCTGTTCGATGGAGAAATGAGCGGGCAAAAGCGTAAATTGCTCGCTCAGGCGAGCCGGAACGGTTACTTCTTCGTGCTGGACCGGACCAGCGGAAAGAGCCTCGTCACTTCCGAGTTTGTGAAGACCAATTGGGCGAAAAATGTGAATGAGAAAGGCCAGCCAATTCCCAATCCGGCGAAGGAGCCGCAACTCGACGGCGTGCTGGTATCGCCCAATCAAGGCGGAGGAGTAAACTGGCCGCCTCCGAGTTTCAGTCCGGATACCGGGCTCTTCTACGTCAACGCCTCGCGCGCCTTCAGCGTGTACTACATCTACGATGACGACGACCGCCCGGAGGGCTGGGGAGGAAACGACCGCTCGGGGTTTTCAGAGTCTTTGTTGCAAGCGATCGATTACAAGACCGGCAAGGTTCGTTGGAGCCACAAGTGGCCCTCACCGGTGGGCGGCACCCGTTCCGGCCTGCTCAGCACGGCCGGAAAGCTCTTGTTCGCCGGGGACAACGTATCGAATCTGGTGGCGCTAGATCCGGCTACAGGCAACCCGCTGTGGCATGCCGGTCTGCATGCCCCAATGACCAACGGTCCGATCACGTATGAGTTAGATGGCGTCCAGTACGTGGTGGTGGGCGCCGGGGACAGCTTGTACGCCTTCGCAATGCTGGCTCCGTAGGACATGCTCTAGCTTGTCCACTGGCGCGGCCCGCGGACAGTTAGGCTTTCGTGTCGAATGCGGCTTCCTGCCCGTATTGGCGGCGGCGAACCCGGGATATGTTGAGCCTGGAGTCTGCGCCACTTGCCATTCGTAAATTGCGCACAGCTACGCTCGCAGTTCCGACCCCCTTGTTCGCAACGCCGCAAGCTCTTCGCTTCCCTCGCAAAAGTAACAATCGGGGAGGGTTATCTCACCCTAACCTTAGATAGGTGACTTGGCCTCCGTCCGATGATAGGCTCCCGAGCGGGGTTAGTTTCAGTCTCAAGTTTCATTTGACCAGGAGGTCTCTCATGCGACTCGTATCCGTATTGCTCAGTTCGTTGCTGCTGGCAGCTACGCTAGTGGCCCAAAACGATCGCGGAACCATCACCGGTACCGTGCAAGATCCGGCAAGCGCAAGGGTTGCCAACGTGGCCGTGATTGCCACCAATGCTGAAAACGGTGTGGAATTCCGGACCATCACCACCGATACCGGCAACTACACCATCCCTTCATTGCCGGCCGGTCAATACGCGCTGACGATCTCCGCCCCTGGCTTCAAGAAATACCGTCAGGTGGGGGTCGACATTCAGATTGCGCAAACCAACCGCATCGACATCAAGCTCGAGCTCGGCGCAACCACCGACGTTGTCACCGTGACGGCGGAAGCCGCTTTGCTCAAGACCGAGACAGCCGAGCAAAGCACGGTGATCAGCGGGGGACGAATCAACGAACTTCCGCTGAACTTCGGCGGCGGCGGCGGAAACGTCGGCTCGGTGAGAAGCCCGTATTCGTTCAATGTGCTTTCGCCGGGCGTCGCGGGCAGCGGCTCGGTCCCCGGCAACAACAATCCCGGCGACCTGGCCAACGTCAACGGATTGCAGGCCAGTACCTTCCGCGTGCAGGTGGAAGGACAGGACGCCACCAGCCAGAACGATATCGGCTGGACTTCGACGGTCTCGCAGCCCTCGGTGGACATGATCCAGGAGTTTTCCCTCCAGACGAGCAATTACGCTGCCGAATTCGGTCAGATCGGCGGCGGCCTCTATAACTTCACCACCCGTTCTGGCGCCAACGCGTTTCATGGAACCGGTTACGAATACTTCACCAACGAGGCATTGAACGGCAACCGGCCATTCACCTACGCGAGTCCGCGCAGCCGGAAGAACGACTTCGGCGGCACAGTCGGCGGCCCAGTCTGGATCCCCAAGCTCTACAACGGCAAGAACCGGACGTTCTTCTTCTTCAACGAAGAGATCTATCGCAACGTGGTGAACACGGCGGGCAACTTCATCACGCTGCCTACCGCCGCCATACGAAACGGAGATTTCGGCGCGCTGCTGACCGGAAAGCAGCTTGGCACCGACCCCAGTGGCCGGCCAATTCTCGAAAACGCGATTTACGACCCCACCACCGCCCGTACGGTCAACGGGCAACTGGTAACCGATCCGTTCGTGAGCAACACTATCCAGCCCGGCCGCTTTGACACGGTCTCCAAGAAAATTCAGGATCTGATTCCGGCGCCGACACGCGACGGTCTCACGCTGAACTTCGCGCAGGACACGGGGAACTACAAGCGGCAGCGGATCACCGCCTTCAAAATCGACGAGATTTTAAAGGACAATTCCAAGATCGCGTTCTATTACTCCAAGCAGGACACCGACCAGCTCACCGGTCCCGATGGTCTGCCGGATCCGATCACGTCGGTTCGAGTCCAGGCGATTTACGGCACGACGGTTCGGGTGAACTACGACCGTTCCCTGGCTCCGACACTGTTGCTGCACCTGGGCGCCGGCTTGCAGCGTTTCCACAACCCGGACAGCTCCCCCGCATCGGTGCTGGACTACGACGCGGTTGGGAAACTCGGTTTCATCGGTAGCGCGACCAGTCCGGGCGGTTTCCCCCGCATCAACGGCCTTAGCCCGACCGGCACTGGAGGGGCGCTGGGCGCTGGGTCAAGCGTGAATTTTGGGCCCAGCAACGCCAACAGTTATTTCGATACGGCCTTCACGGGGAGTTCAACTCTCTCGTATATCAGAGGGAATCATACCTATAAGACCGGCGCCGAGTGGCGGCTCAACAGTTGGACCGACCGTAACTCGCGAGGCTCTCAAGGAATTCTGAACCTCAGTCCAGCGGAAACGGGTTTGCCGTATTTGCAGAACACCAACGTCGGGGGCGGCACCGTGGGCTTTGCGTACGCGAGCTTCCTGCTGGGGCTGGCCGATAACGCTACCGTCGGCGCCGTTGCGGATCCGCAGTGGAGAAAACAGGCCT
>JBGPHB010000524.1:0-4594 GCA_041484155.1 Bryobacteraceae bacterium | reverse complement strand
GCCGGTGGAGCAGCCCGCCGGGGCTTGATCCGCAAGAAGGGAACTGTCCCATTTCTGGCTCGCCCACTGGAGGAAATCGGTTGAAATCGCCAGGTATATCTCATACAATTGTCAGATCATACCGGAGCTAATCGAGAAAACGAGGGCCTGGGGAATTGACGTTTCCCACCACAACGGGCAAATCGACTGGCCTGGCGTCGCCGGCCTGGGCGTCAGATTTGCGTTTGCCAAGGCTTCTCAAGGCGCCGACCCGTCAAAGTCCTGGTATACCGACCAGAAATTTGCCGCGAACTGGCAGGCGATGAAGGATGCGCGGCTAGTGCGTGGCGCATATCATTTTGTTGGTCTCCCGCTCTCGACCACGCCGCAGGCGAAGTGGAACGACGATCTCCACCGCGAGATAGACCATTTTCTACAAACCGTCGGCCCGCTCGACCCAGGCGACCTACCGCCGGCCCTCGACCTGGAGGACGGCGACTCGCCATCACGCTGGCGACAACTGATCGAATCGGACCGCCAGGGTGCGCTTTCCATCGTCCGCGAGCTCATCCGCTACACCACGCGGCAATCCAATGGAGTAAAACCCATTATTTATACCGGCAGCTTTTGGTGGAGCGAACTTCGCGACCCGGATCCGGACGATGACAACATGCCGTTTGGGGACTCCGCTCTTTGGTTTGCCCAATACCCGGCCGTCCACACGCCGGTCCCGATTCCCGGCAGCCAGGTCGCGACCGATCTTGGCGAAGCATCCAGCTTCGAGGAATACGCCAGTACACCCGCGTTGAGCGCCGGGCACCCGAAGCGTATTCCCAAAGTCTGGGGAGGGCCTGCCGCGCCCAACTGGAGCTTCTGGCAGTTCTCCTCGTTCGGCAGGATGGCGCCTGCGATTACTGGCTTGGTCGACCTCGATGTTTTCAATGGTACCTTAGAGGGGTTAACCAAGCTCACCATCGGCGCCGCGCCCACCGGCGCCACCTGACCCCTTACTTCGGACCGAAGATGGTGAGGCCAGGAAAACGGGGTCGCTGTGCCGTCGTGATCGCGGGTGCGCCCGAGGCTGGTGCCAAAATTGACCACACCAACGATTTTAGCGGCATGTCAACCCCGCCCTTACGGGCGGGGCTTTCCGCCGTGGTTGATGAATGCCGTGTATGGGCGCAAACCCGCTAACGCCCCACCCGTCAGGGCGGGGTTCAGTTGAGAAATGTAGAAACTCCAGACCCCGCCCTTAACGGGCGGGGTACTATGGCGTGCGCCAGGTCACCGATGAACTAGAGCGAGCCGAACTATCCGGGCTACCGAAGTTTCTCGAGCAGCTTGGATAGGTCCGACAGACGCCGGGGATCGCCAGAATGGCCGTTCTTGTCCTGAAAATACAGGAACCAGACTGCGGGCTTACCATGCACGCCCTTCCGGAGGCTGCCAACTGCCAGTTGCACACCCAGCTTCCCGCCAGCCGGAAGCTTTACCGTCGCCTCGCCGCAGAGTGGAAAGTCCTCAGCCCGGTTGACCCCGTCCTGCTCTCCGCAATCGTTGCTTTCCCATTCAATCCGGGCAGTAGCGCCAACTTGTTTCTGCAGCCACTCATCAAAAGGCGCATGGGGGAGTTGCTTTTCCAGCGTGTTCACGTCTACTTTTTTGGCCGCGGCGATTACGCGCCGGTCCAGTTCATCAGAGGTTTGGGCGTAGCCGGTGAAGGTCGCCAAAATGCACAGTAGTGCGACCGGTGTTGGCATCAGAACGTGAACCGGATCTGTGATTCCAGCCGCCGGTTGTTCGCGTTCTCCGAAAACCCCTCACCGTTGAGGTTACCAACCGACTGGTTGGCCTGGCCGAACAACGGAGACGTGATGTTTCCGATGATCGGTCCGGGATTGGTGTGATTCAAGAGATTGCGCGCCGACATCGAGACGACTAAACTATACCGGCGGCCGACCGGCGGAGCAAAGATGGCCCGGCTGCCCGGTTTTCCGCCGCGCTCCGCGCCGAATCCAAATATTTTGGCGACCCGCAAATTCACGGTGATCAGACCGGGTCCGCGCCCGTAATTTCGCGGCAAGACCTTCTCGCCGGGCGTCGGGTTAGGATCGAGCAGGCCATATCGCGTCCGGATCACGCCCGGCCTCGTCGGGTCCGTCGCGACTCCCGGCCGGCCGTTGAACAACGTGGTGCCGTAGAGATCGCTGCCGGCGGTGATGTCGAACGGCGGACCCGACTGCACGGTCACCAGCGGGCTGAAACGCACGTTCCACCGCGTGTTGATGGTTCCACTGAAGGTCATGCGATGGCGCACGTCGGTGGATGCAGGACCGTACTCGCCCGCGAAGCTATGCGGGTTCGCGGGAAACGTGCCAAGGCCGTCGGTGTTGCTCATCGCCTGGTTGAATGTGTAGGAACCGGACAGGGAAAGACCAGCGTTCACCTTGGCACTGACATTGGCAACCAACTGGTTCTGGTTGTACACGCCGGAGGACTTCATCAGGAACACAGGCCCCGCCTTCCCCAACGGCAGTGCTTCCGAGCGCAGCATGTGTAGGCCGCGCGAGTTCGTGTAGGTGACCGCGAGCGTCGTGTTCGCCGGCAACTGGCGTTCCACCGTTAAGGCGGACTGGAGGACATAAGGCGCGCGTAAGCTCGAGCTGACCTCCTGGACAATCTGCGCCGATTGATAGGCTGCCAGCGCTGAGAAAGAAGGGATGTTCGGGAAGAAGTCCGGATCGGTCACGACGTATTGCTGCTGGACAATTCCGTTATAGCGCCGGGCGGTGAGCGTGTTCGCCAGGGCGAATCGATCATAAAAGGCCCCAAATCCAGCGCGCACGACGGTCTTGGGGCGGGGCGCCCACGCGACGGCGATGCGAGGCGCTACCGCGCGCCAGTCGTGAATGTTCGTCTGTGCCTCGTAGCGAAGGCCGAGGCTCAACGTGATATTCGGACGGACCCGCCAATCGTCGCCTACGAACGGTCCGAGATCCACCTGATGGACTGAGAGCGCGGGCTCGCCGGCGTTGATGCTGAACTGCGTGGGGCCGCCGCCCAGGGCCCGGATCTGCGCCGGCGAGAGTCCGTTTTGCTCAAAGAGAAGAGTCCGGCGATATCGTTCAATCGAGCTCGTGTCCAAACCTCCGCCGAACGTGAATCTACCGTTGAAATTCTGCGGTGACACATTGTCGTCGGTCTGACCGCGCAGGCGGACTCCGAATTTCCAGGTGTGCGCGCCCCGGACCATGGAGGTATAGTTCTGCAACTCGAAACTATTCTGCGTATCGAATGACCGGCCCACCTGGGAGCCACCGTCGTTGAAAGATCCCAGTACCTGGATCTCGGGACTCAGGCTACTGGCGATTCTCTGGCTGGCGCTACGGTAGTACTGGAAGCGTGTTTCGTTGATGGTAGCGCCCACCACGGCGGTCTCCGTGATTTGTGCGGTTTGATTCGTGTACTGGTAGTCATACCCGCGGGAGATCTTGTCAAAGCCGCCGATGCCCGCACCGGCAATATTGGAGTGCGTCGCCGAGTAGCGGAACGTCAGCGTGTTCTTGTCACTCAATTGATAGTCGGCGCGCGGAGTGGCCCGCGTGAATCGCTGCGGAATCTTGAACACACTGATAAAAGGACTGATTCCGAATGTCTGAGGGTCGAGCGTGACGGCGTTGATGATGGCGCCGTTGTCGACCATATTCCGCTGCGCGTCCAAAGTGAACGATGCGCGCCGGTTCACCGGTCCGCCGCCATTGCCCTCGAACTCGTTCAGCAGCAGCGGCGCTTTCTGGGCGGAGTAGGGGTTGCGCGAGTTCCAGACGTCGTTTGCGAAGTTGTAATCGACGGTCGCGCGGTATCGATCAGCCCCCGGTTTGGTGAAAATCTCGATGCGGCCCAGGCCGAGCTTGTCGTACTCCGGAGAAAACGGATTCTGGTTGATGCGGACCTCGCGAATGGATTCTTTCGCCGGAAGCTCTCCCCCGCTGAATCCGTCGATGAAGATCGAGCCGCCACTTGGACCCGCCGATGGTCCGGCGAGCGCCTGCAAGTCCGTGAGCAGGTCCTCAGGGTCGTCCGAGAGCGCCTGCAAGTCGTCACCTCGCAGCACCAAAGCGCTGGCGTTGTTGGCTGCGTCGGTACTGACGGTGGCCCCAGGGTTGTCCTGAACGGTCACCTGCTGAGTTGGCGAAACGATCTTCAACTGAAGGTTCAAAGTCTGCACCCCCGGCCTCAGCGAGACCTTCGCCGGTTGCGGCGCGGCCAGTTGCGGCGCCGATCCCGACACGCTGTAGCCGCCGGGCGTCAGACCCGAGAACGAATAAGACCCCTGGCCGTCGGCGATCGCGGTCTTGACAAGACCGTCGGGTGCTGTCAGGGTGACCTTTGCCGAGGGAATCACCGCTCCCGATTCGTCGGTGACCTGCCCGCGCAACGTCGCCGTCTGTGCGAATGCCGCGGACGCGAGGAACAGGACGACAATCAGACCGCGGACGAACTGCATCCCTGTGTGGGGCTCAGCGGCCGACGACTACGATCATGAAGGTGTCGGGGATGAGTGGCGGTCGCACTCTCTTGCCATCCTTGGATTCGGGCGCCGGTCCAACCTCGG
>JBGPHB010000523.1:0-4598 GCA_041484155.1 Bryobacteraceae bacterium | reverse complement strand
TTCCTCCTGTCCGGATAAACGTATCGTGTATGGGCTTGAGCGTGGCATGAATGAACGCCCCTTGCCCAAAGATGCCATACGTTAGCGGATTTTGCAAGCTTCATAATACGTTGTCGTATTTATGGAAGCGATGACTAAGTACACCCTTCGCTGAGCTAGAACCGGCATTCTCTCCGGACGGGCGCTGGATTGCGTATTCGTCCAACGAATCGGGGCGTAGCGAGGTATATGTGCGCCCCTTTCCAGCCCGGGGACCGTCCGGCGCGGGTAGATCGACGATTTCCACCCGCGGCGGCTGGTTGCCGATCTGGTCGCGCGATGGGCGCGAATTGTTCTACTCGGGTCTCGACAACCGCATTATGGCCGCTGCCTACACTGCGAAGGGCGATTCCTTCGCGGCCCTGAAACCGGGCCCCTGGTCCGACACTCAGGTTGCGGGCATCGACGGACCCTGGAATCTGGACCTGGCGCCGGACGGGAAGCGATTTGTGGTTGCGGTTCGGCCGCGAACTGATTCGGCGGGCCAACCGAAGGGTTCACTTCACGTCACCTTCCTTGTGAACTTCTTCGACGAAGTGCGGCGGCGCATTCCGACGGGGAACTGAGGAAGTTCAGGATTCGCTCGAGGCTGTGGCCGTCTGAGGTTGTGCTTCGGCGCCAAGGAATTGGGCAAAGCGCTCTAGACCAAGAGGGAAGCGCTCGCCGCTCGCCGCGAAGCCGAGGCGGAAATGCGAGGGCATGCCGAAGCAGTCGCCCGGAACCAGCAGCACCCCGCGTTTCGCCAGCCTGCGGCAGAACTCGCGGGCATCGCCGCCATCTGCCAGCCAGGGGAAGGCAGTCATGCCGCCGCGGGGTCGCACCCAGCGCAAGATATCGCCGTATTCGGCAAAGACTCTATCCAGCAGAGCGAGATTCGCGCTGGCCACGCGACGGGCGCGGGCGTAAATCGCCTGGTGATGTTGCAAGGCGAACGCCGCCAGACGCTCGCTCAAGACCGAATTCGTAGCCGTAAAATAACTCCGGGCATTGAGATATTGCTCGCGCCGCTTGGCGTCCCGCTCGATGAGCCAGCCGATCCGCAGGCCGCTCAGGCACAGCGCTTTGGAGAAATCCCCGAGCACGGTCGCGTGCGGAAGCCGGGATGCGGATCGCGTCTCCGCGCCGTGGTAAATGGGGTGGTAAACCTGGTCCGCGACAAACTGGACGCCGCGCTCGGCGCAGGAATCGTGCAGGCTCTCCATCTCTCGATCACTGAGAATCGCACCAGTCGGGTTGTGTGGCGAGTTCACCAGCAAGAACCGCGTGTTACGATCCATCAGGCCACGAATCTCATCCAGGTCTATCCGGAATCCGTCTTCGGGGCGCAGGGAATAGTAGCGGATCTCAAGTCCGAGCCCCTCCGGCAACACCGAATTGGTCGGGAATCCGGGCTTCGGCAGCACCACATTCGCGCCCGGCTCGGCCGCGAGAAAAAACAGAATCAGCAGGGCCTCGGCCCCGCCGGTAAATACCTGAACATGGTCGGGATCCACACCCTCGAGTGTCCCGATGGCTTCCCGCAGCTCCTTCGATCCCGCCGGCCTGCTATAGACTAGCGCCGTCTCGAGCAACTGCTCTTGATTGCCTTCGCCACCCAGCGCCAGCAACTCACGCAAGGTCCAAACCGGGCCGGTGCTCGGGCCCAGGTCGTACTCGATGGGAGGATCCGCGGTGTGCTTCTGGTCCAGCCACTGATCGAGCAGAAATGGCGAGAGTTTCATAAATCATTCTGGCCACAAATGAACACAAAACAGCATAGCCGCAACCAAAGAGTTGTACCAGCGGAACCCCGCCCTGACGGGCGGGGATTCAGGGCGGGGTTCTGGTCGGAAATGTACGCGGGCAATTCTTCGCAGCCTGCGAAGATTTCGGGCTCTAGTAGTACAGATAAACGTCGATAAAATGTTCAGTTTCATCAGCGTTTATCGGTGTTCATCCGTGGCCTGAATTTCTTTAGAAGGTTACTCAATCTCAAAATCGGCGGTCCGCTGGATGGCTTTGCCCGCCGTGTCCATGGCCCTCAGTTCGAGCCGGTAGGGACCCGGGGCGAGCGAGGCCACCGGCATCTTTTGGCCGAGCGGAATAACGGGATTTCCGCCGGTGGCGGGAAGATCGATTCTCATGAGCCCCGTATCCCCCCTCTCCTCCCCGGTCTTGCGATCCAGGACTCGCATTTGAATGGCGACCACCGTCGGATTCTTGGGGTCCGGAGTGACCAGCAGCGGCTCATAGATCTCGACGTAGAAAATGGCCAGTTCCGATTTCTTGAACTGGCTCGATCCGGTGGGAACAATCTGCATCCCCCGCGTGATCAGGGGCGTCTTGTCCTCGATCAAAGATGCATCGAGACTCAAGCCCATATCGGATACCTTCTTGGCCTCCTTGCTGAGAGCCAGGGCGCTCATGGAGAAGTCCTGGGGCTGGTAAGTATCCACGACCAACGGCATCTCGAGTTTCCCAAAGCTTTCGCCGCCCGAGCTGAACACCACTTTGAGATTGTACTGGCCGGAAGCGACTTCAAACTGGTTTTCATAGTGGAGCGGCTTCTTCTGAAAGGCCTCCACTTGCTTCTTTTCCTCGAAGTCCAGTTTCACGGTATCGCTGAAGCGTGCGCCGACGGAGCCATCCGGCTTGTAGGCGATCCCGAGCACGTTGATGTTCGCATGAAACTTCCCTTTTACCTTCTCGAATTTCATGGTGTCGGGTTTAATCTCCATGGCCACGTTGACTCGCGCCACGTTCGGAGAGGTGTAGAAGAACGGAAGCTGCATGGAAGCGCCGACGTCGCCGGCTTGCCCGGCCGCCGCACGATTCTCGAGTGTCTTTTCGATCGGGTTCCCGGCCAGCACGTCCCGCGACTTGGCGTTGCAGTACCCGCTGCGCGCCCGGATCTTGGTCCCGCCGCGATCCACTTTAAGGCGTACCACATGGCAAGTCCCCTCCTCCGACTCGGGAGGCGTATAGCCGATGATGTAGTATTCGTTCTGCTCCTTGCCGATCTTCTCCAGCCCGGCCACCAGGTCGTTGGTGTTGACGATGACGAAGCCTCCGGTGCCGTCGGCCAGCATATACATGACCTGCTGATTGGTCGTGGAGCTCTCCGGGAATTTCGGAATCAGATCGCGCGATTGGCCGTAGGGGTTCAGCCGCGGGTCCAGTTGGCGAGGGATGCCTGCTTGCCCGTTGGGGAACCCACCCACGGGTCCTCCTGGCCCACCGGGGCCCATTCCCGGGCTGGACGGGCCCCCGCGCGCGCCACCTGAGATGGGCGCGCCGCCGGCTACTGGTCCTCCTCCGCCGCCTCCGAAGCCTCCTCCTCGTCCGCCACCACCACCCACTCCACTGCCAGCCCCTGCTCCTCCACCGGCGGGTGCGCCACCACCTCCACCAGCGGGTGCTCCTCCACCCCCGGTGTTGCCACCCCCGCCGCGCTGTGGGGCAAACGAAGCCGCGAACCCGCGAGTCAGGGCCGGACTGAACGAAAACGCCACAGGGCGCAACGACGGCTCAGAGAGTTCGGCGCGAGGAGGCTGCGCAAGGTCGGGCGCCGTCAGGCCCCGAACATCGATCGGATAGCAGCTACAGGGATGAGGTTCATGCAGGCGTACGCGAACTCGGCGGTGTGCTCGGCGACGCGTACCGCCTTGATCACGGGCCGCTATCAATACCGGCTGCCGATCGGCCTGGAAGAGCCGCTGGCGAGCGACTCCCGGCGCAACGTTGGATTACCGCCGGAACATCCGACCCTGCCTTCGCTGCTCAGAAAGGCGGGCTACGGTACGACACTGATCGGGAAATGGCACCTCGGCTTTCTGCCCGACTATGGCCCGCTGAAGAGCGGCTACGACCATTACTGGGGTTTTCGCACTGGCGCGGTGGACTACTTCACGCATAAATCCGGGATCGCGAACACGGACACCGACGATCTTTGGGAAGAGGACATCAAGATTCATCAGGCGGGATATTTGACCGACCTACTGGGGGACCGCGCGGTCTCGGTCATCGACAACTATGCCAAAGCAAAGCAGCCGTTCTTCCTCAGCTTGCACTTCAATGCGCCGCATTGGCCGTGGGAAGGGCCCGAGGACGAGGCGGAGTCACGGCGTGTCAAGACGCTGTTCGACTTCGACGGCGGGTCGCTGAAGACCTTCGCGAGTATGGTCACTCGCATGGATCTGCAAGTCGGCCGCGTCATGAAGGCGCTCGAATCCGCGGGCGATACGATCGTCATCTTCACCAGCGATAACGGCGGCGAGCGTTTTGCCGACACGTGGCCGTTCACGGGCAAGAAGAGCGATCTACTGGAAGGCGGTCTGCGCATCCCCGCCCTGATTCGCTGGCCGGGACACATTCAACCCGGAAGCAAAACCGAGCAAGCCGCGATCACCATGGATTGGGTCCCGACGCTGCTCGCCGTCGGCGGCGCCCAGACCGACCCGGCTTATCCTCTTGATGGAATGAGCCTCTTGCCGTCGCTGACGCAGAACGCCGCTCCGGTCTCTCGCACGCTGTACTGGCGCTACAAATTCAACGCGCAACGAGCGTTACGCGACGGCGAC
>JBGPHB010000522.1:0-4615 GCA_041484155.1 Bryobacteraceae bacterium | reverse complement strand
ATGACATAGACGCCGGTAGCATCGGCTGCCACGCTGTCCACAAGACCGGGGCTGCCGCCGAAACGTTGGGTCCACAGCTCGTTGCCGCCGGTGCTGTACTTGCGGAAGAAGGGGAAGATAAACTGCCCATTTCTCCATGGCTGGCCGTTTGGCCCGGTATGTCCGGCTACATAGAGGCCGCCGCTACCTGTCGCCATGGCGAACTCCTGAAAACCGTTTACCAACTGCTGGGCCCACAGCAGGTTGCCATCGGGGTCGAATTTGCGCAGGAACGAAATGGAGGTCTGCTCCTCGAAGAGCCACGTGGAGTAGATCACATAGACCCCAGTCGCATCCGCCGCTACGGCGGCTACAAAATCGTCGGTAGGCGTGCCGAACTGCCGCGTCCAGAGCTCGTTGCCTTCGGTGTCGTATTTGCGCACGAAGGCGTCCCAACTTCCGGCGCCGGTCTGGCTGGGTAGAGTCTCGACCGTGGTCCCGGCCACGTAAGCGCCCGTGCCATCCACCGCCGCCGCGAAGGCACGCAATCCCTCCGGAACACCAAACCGGCTAGTCCACAGCTCGTTTCCGCTGGCGTCATATTTGCGTAGGGTGTAGTTTGAACTAGTACTAACCACATAGACACCGGTGGCATCCGCCGCCACGGCGGAATGTGTGGAACCTCGATCAACCTGGCGCATTAAGGAGATCGCCTGCGCTTGGCTCGGGCGGCTACTCACCCCCACTCCAAGCGCCATCCAAAAGAACAACATCTTGTGCCAGCCGCGACCCCGGAGTACTGGAGGATCCCCAGGGTGCCTGCCTTTTCTGCAGATTTGTGTTGAATTCATTTCGCTTCTACTGTTTCTCCAGCGCCAAGAGGAAGATCGAATAGTTGACCACCCGTAAGCCAGGACTGAGGTGCGTTTAAGCATGCTCAAGTTTGCAGCAGGAGACGTTCTCGCGGCGTTCTGTGGGGGGCTGATCGGGCGTTCCGCGGCGCCGGTCGGTCACGTGTGTTGAAATCCTATCCTCGGTCGGGACAAGTGGAGCAGTGATCTATTCGTATCTGAACGCTGCCATGGGATCGGCACGCAAGGCTCGCCGGGCCGGTGGGTAATTCGTGTGCGGATACGTGGTGAGCCGCGGCCGAGCGAGGTCTTTCTGGCCGGGCACGGGGCGCATTCGCGGCTTGCGCGTGTTTGGCCCTCCGGAAGCGGCCGCCGTCTTGCGTTCGGGGTTTGGACTGCGTCCTGCCTTTCCGCCGAGAGGCGAGGGTGCGTCAGACCGCATCTCGGACTATGATGGACTGGATGCAGACCCTCAAGTTCGCGATGGCCATCAGAGCCGCGCAGGCGCAGGTCGCTTGGGATCTTAGGCTAACGAATGCGGTACGATATCTGCGAGCGAAGCCACCACACGCCAAGGAGCACCAAATGAAACACTTGCTTTTCACTGTAGCCCTGTCCGCCACGATTGGACTTGTTGCCGCCCAGGCCCAAGCCCCGCCGGCCGCGCAACCACCGAAGCCCAACGCCGACCCCTATGCCAATAACGCTGACGCCGGAAAGCTCAAGTTTCCTCTGGCCGCTGCCGCCGGCAAGGACAGCGGCGCAATAAAAGTCGCCCCGGCAGGGGCCGTGAACACGGGGCCGTTCAATGCTGCGGCGTGGAAGTACGGATCGGCGTTCAATGCGCCCGCGGATTCGAAGATCTGGAATCCGGTGAAGCTCAAGATGATGCAGGGCGGCAAAGTGACCGGCGGAACCTTGTTCAGCGCCACGGATCCGGAAACCTATTGCGCGATGGCCAATTCCGGCTACGACTTCATCTGGACCGAAATGCAGCACAACGCGCGCGACTGGGAGGAAGTGGCGCGCATGTGGCGCGCTTGTCCTCACGCCAAGGCTGTTCCCGGTGTTCGCGTGGCCTACGCCGATGAGCGAGAGATCCAGCACGCCACCGATGCGGGTGCTCTGGTGATTGTCGTGCCCACCGTCGATACCGTTCAGGAAGCCATGGCGGCACGGGATTGGACCTACTACCCTCCGCTGGGCAAACGTAGCAATGGCGGCGGCCAGGCTTTTGACGCGGCCGTGTGGGGCGGCGTTCCGGGCGGTTATCGCGCCACCATCAACGACAACATCGTACTGGTGGTCATGATCGAGACGCTCGAAGGCATCAAGAACGCCTACGAGATCGCCAGTGTCCCCGGCGTGACCGCGGTCTTCGCGGCCAGCGGCGACCTGGGGAACTTCTCGGGCTACGCGCAGGGCTCGCCCGACTATGAGCGGCTAATTAACGTGGTCCATGACGCTACGCTGACGGCGGGCAAGCGACTATGCGGTCCCTTTGCATGGCGCGACCGGCCCGACTTCACGTGCTTCCAAGCCGGTAGCGAGACGGCCGCGATCGCGCGCGGCGTCGCAGCCGAGCTGGGTCCGCTCGCCGATACGCAGCCCAAAGTAGAAGTCGGACCCCTCTCGCAACCAGCGGCGAAGCGCTAAGGCACTTTACATGCGGAGATTCTCTCAGCTTTGGATCGGCTTGGTTTGCGCCACCATCCCTGTGTGCGCGCAGTCCGGCGCCACGAACGGGGAATGGCGAACCTATGGGGGCGATCTTGGAAACACAAGATACTCGCCCCTCGACCAGATCAACGCGTCGAACTTCAACAAGCTGCAAGTCGCCTGGCGTTTCAACACGGCCAGCCTGGGTCCCCGGCCTGAATTCAACCTGGAGGCTACGCCGCTGATGGCCGGCGGCGTTGTGTACAGCGTGGCGGGATCCCGGCGGGATGTGGTGGCGCTTGACGCCGCCACTGGCGAACTTCTGTGGATGCATGCCGAGAAGGAGGGTCCCCGCGGGGAGGCCGCGCCACGAAGGCTCTCGGGACGCGGGTTAGCATACTGGACCAATGGCCGGGAAGAACGCATCCTCTACGTAACCCCCGGTTACCGTCTGATCGCTCTCGACGCCAAGACAGGCTTCATGGTGCCCGGATTCGGCAAATCCGGTGTGGTCGATCTGAAGATGGACGACGACCAGGAGATCGATTTAATCAACGGTGAAGTCGGGCTGCACGCGGCGCCGACTGTCGCCGGTGACACCATTATCATCGGCGCCGCTCACCTGACCGGTGGCGCGCCCAAGAGCAAGCGCAACGTCAAGGGCTACGTCCGCGGATTTGATGTAAAGACCGGAAAGCGTCTGTGGATCTTCCATACCATCCCGAAGCCCGGCGAATTCGGCTACAACACCTGGGAGGGCGATTCCGCCGATTACACCGGGAACACCGGCGTATGGGGTCAAATTAGCGTCGACGAACAGCTGGGCTTAGTCTACCTGCCAGTCGAATTGCCGACCGGTGACTACTACGGCGGCCACCGCCCGGGCAACGGCCTGTTCGGCGAGAGCATCGTTGCCGTGGATATCAAGACTGGCCAGCGGAAATGGCACTATCAACTGGTGCATCACGGGATTTGGGATTGGGACATCCCCTGTGCACCCATGCTGGTGGACTTCACCCTCAACGGGCGCGTGATTAAAGCGGTGGCCCAGCCGACCAAACAATCCATTCTGTACGTTTTCGATCGCGCCACGGGCCAGCCGATTTGGCCCATTGAGGAACGGCCCGTGCCGCAGGGGGATGTCCCCGGGGAGAAGTACTCGCCCACACAGCCGATTCCCACCAAGCCCCCGGCTTACGGTCGTACCGGCACGTCTATTGACGAGCTGATCGATTTCACGCCCGAGCTAAGAGCGGAAGCGGTGAAATTCGTTGCTAAGTACAAACTCGGCCCGCTTTTCACGCCGCCCGTCGTGAGCAAGGTTGAAGGTCCGCTCGGTACGCTCGTCTTTGGATGCTGCCAGGGTGGCACCGGTTGGCCAGGCGGATCCTACGATCCACAGACGCACATGCTCTACACGTTCACGTGGGCAAATGTCAGCTCGCTGGGACTCCTGCCTCCGGACGGCAGCCGGTCGGACATGAATTACATCTCCGGTACCGCTCGAGCGGCCGCCTCGGCTCCGGCCGGCGGCGAGGGTGCGCAAGTCGGACTAACCGTCCAGGGACTGCCACTGTTCAAACCGCCCTACGGCTCGATCAGCGCCATCAACTTGGACAAGGGGGAGATGGCCTGGCAAGTCGCACATGGTGAAACTCCCGACGCCGTCCGAAATAATCCGGCGCTCAAAGGTCTAAACATTCCTCGCACGGGCCGGGGTGGACTCGTCGGCGTTTTGACCACCGGCTCACTAGTGATTGCGGGTGAGCGTGGAACCGTTACCAACCCGCAGGGCCAGAACGTCGCCATGCTCCGCGCCTACGACAAGGCGACGGGAAAAGATGCGGGCGCGGTATCCATGCCCGCCCAGCAGACCGGCTCGCCGATGACGTACATGGCCAACGGCAAGCAATATGTTGTGATCGCGATCGGCGGACCCGGCTACCCCGGCGAGCTGTTGGCGTTCAGGCTGCCGGATTAGGCTCCAACGAGGAGATACACTTTGAAAAAGGAGAAAACTCATGACGGACGATAGGCATGACCACAAGAAGAATGACGCGCCTCCGAGCGAGCTGGGACGGCGCGACTTTGTAGGTTTCTCTGTAGCCGCGGGCCTTGCCGCCGCT
>JBGPHB010000521.1:0-4616 GCA_041484155.1 Bryobacteraceae bacterium | reverse complement strand
TACGCCGCTGGCTCTGGCCGTGGCTGCGCTTAGCACGAAATATCCCGGCTCCGGCGGGTTCTACCTCTGGACCCGGAGCGACTTCGGGCCATGGCACGGCTTCCTCTGTTTCTGGACCTACTGGATGGCAATCGCCTTCTTATTTCCTAGCGCGGCGATGTTCTACATGAGTATGGCGGCCTACACGTTCGGGGTGCCTGACAGCCGCACGTTTGTGCTGGTGGGGGCGCTGGCGGTGATCTGGATCGCGCTCGGGACGAATCTGGTGGGCCTCAAAATCGGCAAGTGGACCGAGAACCTGGGCGGAGCGGCAACCTGGGTGCTGGGCGGGTTGCTGGTCGCGACGGCGGCGACGGTGTGGGCGAAGCGCGGGACCGTCACTCCCATCACTTTGGTCAGCATTGTCCCAACTTGGAATTGGGGGACGGTGAGTTTCTGGGCGACCATCGCCTTCGCAATGAGTGGAATGGAGCTTGCTGCGCTGATGGGCGGCGAGATCCGAGATCCCCAGCGCACTCTGCCACGAGCCGCGGGAATCGGGTCCGTGTTCGCTACGGTCTTCTACATTGGCTCGACGGTCGCCCTCCTGGTGCTGCTTCGCCCGGAAAAGATCAGCGAAATGCAGGGGCTGGGCGAGGGCGGCTCGGTCGCGGCTGAACTCCTGGGTGCGGGTTGGATCTCGCCGTTCATCGCCGTGCTGGTATTGGCCACCGCGCTCGGAACTTTTGGCGCGTTCGGCTCGGCCGTCTCGCGGCTGCCGTTCGCGGTTGGCGTGGATCGTCTGCTCCCGGCGGCCTTCGCGAAAATCCACCCGCGCTGGGGGACGCCTCATTTGTCCATTCTGGCATTGGGCGTTGTGGCTTCGTTTTTCCTGATATCGATCCAATTCGGAGACTCCATGCGGGCTGCCTACCAGACTCTGATTTCGCTGATGGTCATCGCCGGATTTCTCCCGTACCTCTACATTTTCGGATCTGCCTGGAAAGCCGGAAAATGGATCGGCGCGTTGTCCGGATGGGCGATCACCTTGCTTGCGATCGTGTGCTCCGCCGTGCCGGCGGCCGAGGTCACCAACGTCTGGCTCTTCGAGACGAAGCTGGCCACGGGCACGGCGGCGGTAATCGCGTCGGCCTGGCTGGTGTACCGTCGAAATAGCAAATGAACTATCCGGACTCGGTGCGGTTCCTGTATTCCCTGGGCAACGAAATCAAGACGGCGAAGCTGGGGCTGGAGCGGATTCGCAAGGTGCTCGAGGCGCTTGGCAACCCACAACGGGCGTATCGCGTGGTGCACGTCGCAGGCACGAACGGCAAAGGCTCCACCTGCGCGATGATCGAGGCGGGCCTGCGGGCCTCCGGCGTTCGGACCGGCCTGTTCACATCGCCCCATCTGATTGAGCCTACAGAGCGCATTCGAATCGGCGGAGTCGCGGTGACTCCGGAACAATTCCAGCGCGTATTTCAGGTTGTTCACGAGACGGCTGAGAATCTCGATCTCGATTGCCACCCGACGTATTTCGAAACGGTGACGGCGATGGGGTTCTGGATGTTTCGGGAGTGCAAGGTGGAAACAGCGGTGGTCGAGGTCGGCCTGGGAGGAAGGCTGGACGCCACGAATGTGGTCGAGCCGGCGCTCGCAGTGATTACGCCCATCGACTTCGATCATGAAATCTACCTGGGCCACACCATCGAGGCGATCGCCGGGGAGAAGGCCGGCATTTTGAAGCCGGGCGTGCCGGCTGTGTTCGCCCGGCAACGCCCGGAGGCCGCGGTGGTGCTGGAACGGCACGCCGCGGAGCTCGGCGCTAGAGTGACGCACGCCGAAGAATTCCCCGTGCGCGATTTGGAGATCGATGCGCGCGGCAGCCGGTTTTCCGGACTGATCTGCCCTCTAGCCGGCGAGCATCAAACGGAGAATGCAGTCACAGCGGCCCTGGCGCTCCAGACGCTCGGCGTCTCAGCCCAAGGGATCGCCGAGGCTCGCTGGCCAGGCCGCCTGGAACACGTGGCGCCGAATCCGGACATCCTCCTGGATGGCGCCCATAACCCGGCAGGAGCGCGCGCTCTGGCCCGGTATGTGGAGCGATTTTACCCAGGCCGCAAGCTGTGGTTGATCTACGGCGCGATGCGGGACAAAGCCGTCGACGAGATCGCGGGGATCCTGTTTCCGCTCGCTCAGGAACTGATTTTTGCTGCACCGTCAGACTCCAGGGCACTGCGCCCGGAAGCGCTGGCTGAAATCGCCGGGCGCGGACAGATCGCGGCAAACATCGCCGCCGCGCTGGAGCTGGTGCGCAGCCAGGCCGGGACCGACGATCTGGTCGTGATCACTGGATCGCTTTTTCTGGTCGGAGAAGCGCGGGCGCACTTCGTACAATGAACCAATGGCCTTGCTTTGGAGCCTGCTGATCGTCGATCCGCTGATCGTTCTTTCGACGATCTTCTACGGCTCGATCAGTTTCCTGGTGTCGTTCTTCGAGCAAGCCGGGCGCGCGCAGATGAAGATGGCGCACGCGTGGGGGCGCTCGCTGGTGTTCTTTGCGGGCGTGCGGGTGAAGGTCGAAGGGCTCGATAAGGTCGACCCGAACACGGGCTATGTATTCGTCTCGAACCATTTGAGCTACATGGACACGCCGGTGGTGCTCAGCAGTATTCCTGGGCAGTTCCGTTTCCTGGCAAAGCGGGGACTGTTCCAGATTCCGTTTCTCGGCACCTATTTGAAGCGGGGCGGCCACATCCCGGTGCCGCGAGAAGACCCCCGCGCGGCCGTCAGGGCGCTCACGCAGGCGGCGGAGACGATTCGCGAGCACGGCATCTCGGTGCTGATTTTTCCGGAGGGCGGCCGCTCAGAGGATGGCGCGCTGCAACCGTTTAAGGAAGGAGCGGCGTACATCGCGATCAAAGCGGGCGTACCGGTGGTCCCGATGGCGCTGATCGGCACACGCCAGATCATGGCCATGGGCTCGGCCACGCTCCGTCGCGGACAGGTGCGGCTGAGAATCGGCGCTCCGCTTCCCACGACCGGCCTCACTCTGCGCGACCGGGAGGCGCTGATCGAATCCGCTCGGAAGCAGATCGTCAGCTTGCTTTGGTCACCTACTAGAGACTGAATTCATCCGCTCCGTGGGGCAGCCAGTCTTGGCGGCCCCACGGAGCGGCATGGTGGCAGAGTGTGCTCTAGATCTAGACGCCCGATTCCAGGAACAACTTCAGCCGCGCCATCGCTTCTTCAAGGACTGGTTTGTCCGACGCATAGCAAATGCGGACGTTGCCCTCCCCGGCCGCGCCAAAAGCGACTCCGGGAGCCAGGCCTACCTTGGTCTCGAGGAGCAACCGCTTGCAAAACGCGAACGAATCGCCGGCGCTCTCGATGCGCGGGAACAGGTAGAACGCGCCATCCGGACGCGGCACGGTCACACCCGGCATTTTCGCCAAGGCGTCGACACAGAAGTCGCGGTTCTCACGCAGGCGCGCGACCATCTGGCGCAACAGGTCTTCGCCCCATAGCAGCGCGGTCTCGCCGGCTCTTTGCGCGAAAGCAGGTGCGCAGGACACCATGAATTCGTTGAGTCGCGTCGCGCGGGACACCAGGTCTTTGCGGCCGGCCAGCCATCCGACGCGCCACCCGGTCATGCAGTAGGCTTTGGAAAACGATTGGATGACGACGACGGCGTCCTCACGGGTACATTTTTTCAGGATGGAAGGCGCCGTCACGGCGGAATAGCAGAGGCGCTCGTACACTTCATCGGCCATCAGCCATAAGCTATGGCGGCGTGTGAACTCGAGCAGACGATCCTGATCCTGTTCGGTGGCCACCCAACCCAAAGGGTTTGACGGTGAGGTGTAGAGCAGCAAGCGCGTGCGGGATGTCACGGCGCGCTCGAGCGCGTAGAAGTCGATCGAGTATCGGCCGTCAGAGAGCGCGTGCGGAATCTCGCGCGCCCGAGCGTTGGCCATCTGGATAATCGACGGGCCGTTCGGCCAGGCGGGCGTGAGCACTAACGCTTCGTCCCCCGGATCGAGCAAACAACGGAGACCCACGCTCAACGCCTGTACGCCGGAGGCAGTGACCGCGATCTCGGCGGCAGGGTCGAGCTCGACTCCGTGAAGTTCCGCATAGTAGCGCGCCAGCGCTTTGCGCAGTGACGGCAATCCGGCGTTTTCCGTATAGAAGGTAAAGCCGTCCGCCATCGCCTTCTGGGCGGCGCGCTTGATGAATTCAGGCGTCGGAATGTCCGATTCGCCGAAGTAGAGTTTGAGCACGCCTTCCATGCCCATGGCGATTTCGGCCAGCTCACGAATTCGGGAATGAGGTACCGCGAGCGCCGACGGCGCGACCATGGCTGACATTCTATTTCGCGGTGGTCGCGTACGCGCGTTCGACTTGGACCGACACCGCGGCGGAACGCCGCTTACGAATGTAGTAAACGATCAGCATCGTGACGATGGATCCGACGCCGGCCGTGAACATGTCTTTTTGCGAATCCCAAATGTCGCCTTGCATGCCGACAAATTCCTCGCCACGCTCCGGAGTGAGGATCGAGGCCATGCCCGCTTCCATCATTTCGTACACGGCGCTGAGCGCCAGCGTGCATTCCACCGGCAGGTAGTAGCGCC
>JBGPHB010000520.1:0-4621 GCA_041484155.1 Bryobacteraceae bacterium | reverse complement strand
CTGGCTCAGGACGTGACCGAAGAGGAGTACGACAAAACTATGGCGGCAACGTTAAAGAGCGTGTTCTTCGCGTGTCAAGCCGCGGCACCGGTCATGATTCGGGAGGGGGGCGGCAAAATAGTCAACATCGGCTCCAATTTCGGTGAAGTGGGCTTCAAGACCCGTTCTGTGTATGCTGCCGCCAAAGCCGGCGTACATCACCTTTCTCGCGCGCTATCCCTGGAATGGGCAAAACAGGGCGTGACGGTCAACGTCGTAGCGCCGTGCATCACCGAGACAGAGTCGCGAAAGGTCATTCTCGAAAAGCCTGGGTATAAGGAATGGGCAACCAGCTACGCTTTGCCGATCGGCAGATGGAACCAGCCCGACGACCTGGTTGGCGCGGTGCTGTTTTTGTGCAGTCACCTTTCGGATATGGTGGTCGGTCATGTGCTGATGGTGGATGGGGGCTGGACCATTCAATGAGGGTTAGGCCGAGTCGTCACGCCTCGACGATGGCGACGGCACGCACCGGAGCGGCGGTGGTGTTGACCCATTTGACAGGAAACAGGCTAAGCTTGAAGCCGTATGCCGGCAACTTCTCGAAGTTACACAAGTTCTCCAGGTGATAGTATTCGCGCGTCAGCATGACGCGATGTGCTTCCCAAAACTGTTTTCGCTCGAACATAGCCCACACCGGCGGATCGAACGTTACCGCATCGATGCCCATCATCTTGATTCCCTGGTCCAGCAGCCAGTGGGTGGCCTCGCCGGTCATACCCACATGATCGGTGAGGTAAGCGTCGGTGTGCTGGATCTTCCCCGCGCCTGTATGGATCAGGACAATATCCAGCGGCTTCAGGGTGTAGTGGATCTTCGAGAGCGCCTGCTTCACTTCGTTCACGTTGATTCCCGCGCCTTTGGGGAGATGCCGGAAGTCGAGGCAGACGCCGTCCCCGTAGCAGTACTCGAGCGGGATTCCTTCCGGACCGGGAGCGTCGTCTCGCATATGACGGAGTGAATCCATGTGGGTGCCAATGTGATCTCCCAGCACGATCAGGCAGTGCGCTGTGAGCCAGTCCACACCGAACTTGGCCGCGCCCACGCGCTCGGCGAACTGCTGCCACGTTTCGTACATGACTAGCGCGGGGCGAACGACACGCGGAAAGCTGACCATATCGTTGTGAACGGGCATGCTGAGATCGATGAGTTCTTGCGCCATTCGAGTGACCTATTGAGTTGCGGTGATTCCGCCATCGAGATACAGGGTCTGGCCGGTGATAAAGTCCGAGGCGGAGGAGACGAAAAATAGTACGGCATTCTTTACGTCATCCACGCTGGCGATTCTTCCGAGCGGAATCCGCGCTACCAGGGCATTGTAAAACACCGGATCGGCAAGCATGTGCGCGACCTGCTGGGTTTGCACGAAGGTCGGCGCCACCACGTTTACGTTGATTTGATGCGGCCCCCATTCGGCTGCCAATTGCTTGCACAAAATGGCGAGCCCGCCTTTGGCGGCGCAATAGGCGGCGTAGCCCCGGCCGCGCAAGGCGAGCAGCGTGCGCACGGATCCGATGTGTACCTGTTTGCCTCCCGTGCCTTGGCGGATCATGTGGCGGGCGGCTGCCTGTGCCTGGAAGATGGCGCCCTTCAGATTGACGTCCAACACCTGATCGAAGCCGGCTTCGGTGACCTCGCCGGCCTTCTCTTCGCGATTCAGACCCACGCAGTTCACCAGAATGTCCAGACGTCCGAAGTGGTTCGCCACTTGGTCGACCATCCGCTCGGTGTCGGCCACCGAAAGCACATCGAAGGCCGCTCCGAGGACATCGGCGCCCAGTTCCTGGAGTACTTTAGCGAAAGCAGCGGCCTTCTCTCCGTCATGGCCGGCGACCGCGATTCTCGCGCCCATTTCGGCCAACCCGCGGCTGACGACTCCGCCGATT
This sequence comes from Bryobacteraceae bacterium, assembly GCA_041484155.1. GTDB lineage: Bacteria > Acidobacteriota > Terriglobia > Bryobacterales > Bryobacteraceae > Palsa-187. The sequence goes on along the minus strand of JBGPHB010000520.1, from coordinate 2,696 downwards.
CCGCCATAGCCGCCGGTAACCAGCGCGACTTTGCCATCGAGCCGAAACCAGGGAGCGGGCGAGCTCATTTGCCTACCCAGCCGCCATCCACGTGGATCGACTGTCCGGTCAGGTAGCTGGAATCATCGGAGGCGAAGAACGCCACTACTCGCCCGATCTCGCGTGGATCACCCGCGCGGCCCATGGAGATCTGCGCGAGAATGCCCGGCAGCAGGTCGGGCCGCTTCATCACCCATGCGGTCATATCCGTGTCGATCAAGCCGGGGTGAACGCAATTGATGCGAATCCCCAGCGGCGTCATCTCGGCGGACATGTTGCGCGTCAGGGCCTCAAGCCCGAGCTTGGTGGGGGCGTAGTGTGTTCGCCCGGGCAGGACCTTGCCGGCCTGAATGGAACCGATCATCACAATGTTGCCCCTGCGGCCCTCCGCGGTGGCGCGGCGGCAGAAGACCTGGGAGCAGAGCCACTCGCCGCGCAGATTGACGTCGGTGAGCCGCGTCCACTGTTCGTCCGTCAGTTCGAGAAACGGCACGATGGTTTCGATGCCGGCGTTGTTCACCAGAACATCGATGGGCCCGAGTTCGTTCCAAACCTTGTCTACCATAGCCTCGACATCGTCGCGGCGGGCCACATCCGCTTTGACGGTCATGGCGCGCCGGCCCTTGCCGCGGACCCACGCGGCTACATCTTCGGCGGCTTGCCCGCAGGCAACATAGTTTATGGCAACATCGGCTCCCTCTTCGGCGAAAACTTCCGCGATCCCTTTGCCGATACCCCGGCTCGCTCCCGTGATGAGAGCCACCTTTCCTTCAAGCCTCACGGTCCCTCCTCACCCTCAATGATATAAACATCGTGCAAAATGGGCCACTGTGCCTTGAAACCACACGCGACCGTGTTTTGGCGAAACTTCGCCGGCCGATTGCAGACATATTACTCTCTTACCTCTTCGCGGAAAGCTTCGCGCTGGGTGTTGTGTCGGCAGGGAGGTCGCCGAGAATGAACTGAATAGCATTGAGGATTAACTGCGCCAGGTCGTGGGTAGCGAACAGGGTGGGCGTGTGGCCCATGGCGCAGTTGAATACACGTCCCTTACCGTAACTCCTGATCCACACCGAGCCATAGTCGTTATCGGGGCGAACCTTCCAGTTGCTGAGATCCGACTTTGCGGCATCGATGCTGATCAGGACATGCAGTTTGTCGCGCGAGTAAGGACCGGTGGGCAGGAAATGGTAAAACTCGTCGGAGCGGGAGAAACCTCTGCCGTTGAAATGCCGGGTGAGCGGGCTGTCCGGGTCGTCGATCTTCAGGGTCGCCGGTTCTACGCGGTGCGGGCCATCGGCGGCGCCCATCAGATCGGTGAATTCGGGCAGGTCCATGGATGCGTAGGTGCTGCCGTGGATGCCGGCAACGCCGCCGCCTTCACGTACGAAGCGGAGCAACCCGCCGAGAACAGCAGGATCCGGGAACACTTCTCCCACGACGCTGTTCAGAAACACGCCGTCATACTGCTTTATGGCCGGATACTTGAGGTTATTCAGGTCGTTGCTGAAGACCGCTTCGTATGCGCCCGTGTTCTTTGCCATCAACTCAATCGCGAGATTCGCGTGCGCAATGGTGGCATGATAGTAACCGCCCGCTGGGCATAAGTCGATTATCAGTAGCTTGCGCGGCTTCTTCGGCTTCACGGCAGCCTGCCTGGGGAGCGCCGCTTCGATCTTCGCGCGTTCGTCGGCAGGAACTTTATCGACGCTGGTAATCGGAGTCAGCTTCGACACCTGATCGATGCGATAGCCCATCGCATGGCGCAAAGCCGCTTCGAACTGTTCGACACCCGCGGCAGTTGTAGTATCAAGCGCGATGAAAAGGGGCTTCATGCCGCCGTGCGGGCGGCCGCAATTACTGCACTGATCGGGATGTTCTTCTGGTGGAGGACCCTGCCTGACCAGGTCCACCAGGAACTGCGCAAGTCCGGATTCGTTCGGGCGAACATAAAGAGCGGCGAGGCTGTCCGCGGCCACGCCCCTGGCCCCGGTTGCGATACCCAGGCGCGGGCTTGCCCCATGGAGGGCGCCGGCGAGACTCTTCGGATCTTTGGTTTCGATGGCGACGTTGATCCCGGCCGCGTTGGCCATTTTGTCGACTACCGCCACGACGTTTGGAGCGACCGGAGCGATTACCATGTCTGCGCCAAGAGCCTTTGCGAACTCCAGCACCTTGCCATCGCTCGGCTCGAGCTTGTCCACATGATAGGCAGCAAGATGAAGATTCAGTGATTTCAGTTTTGTCCGGATCGCGTCCCGCTCCTGGGCCGAGAGGTTAGAATCGAAGCTCTTCGCGATGTCCGCACTGACTCTCTGCGAGCTGAACGCCTCGATCGCACCAAGCCCCGCTGCGTCGGTCTTTGTCGCCGCGTCAAAAAAAGTTGCGTCTTTGAAACTGGTGGATTGAGTCCCCACGCGCCATCCAAGGAGCCCGGTCACCGCCAGAGCGACCTTATGGGAAGACGGAGGGCGGACGGATTCCGTCGGTGGCGCCTGTGCCGGCAGCAGCATCGGGAACGCAAGCAATACCAGTGGAAATGCCGCGCATTCAGTACGGTTCATGTAAGCTCCGGATCCAACGAAATAACAAGGTGAGGCGCAGCCCCAGTTGCATGCGTCGCTCTGGCCGCGTTGCGGTCACCTGGCCGAACGCCG
>JBGPHB010000519.1:0-4635 GCA_041484155.1 Bryobacteraceae bacterium | reverse complement strand
ACTGCTGGAAAAGCAGTTCAGAAGCAACGTCGTGACAGTGGGCTACGTGGGTATGCGGGGCCGCGATATCGCGATGAACTTCCCGGACATCAATCGCGCGGTCCCCAGCGGAAGTTCCACGCCGAATCCGCGCCCATTTGCCGCCATTCCGCGGTTGACCACGATCGGGTACCTGACCACGAACGGCAGCTCCGAATACAATGCCCTGCAGATCGGCTTCAACCGCCGGCTCGCCAAGGGACTTAGCTTTACTTCCGGATTCACCCGAGCCAGCGCTCATGACAATGTGACCGGACTCGGCACCGGCACGGGCGCGTACGCGAATTTCGTCGGGCCACTCCCGCAGGCCATCGCCAACACCCAGAAGTATGATTGGGCCAACAGCGATTTCAATATCAAGAACCGTTTCACCTTCGGCGGAAACTATGAACTGCCGTTCGGCAAGTCCCTCAAGGGCATCGGTCGATACGCGTTGGCGGGCTGGCAGATGAACGGCGCGTTTGCATGGCAAACGGGACTGCCGTTCACCGTCGCGGATCAGGCAGCCGTGAGCGGAATTACTGGCGTGGGCGGCAATACGGAGCGCCCCAATCTGGTGAACAGCAATATTCGAGTCGCGAGTCCGACCGTGGGGATTACGGGCCAGTTCCTGGATCCCACCGCGTTCGCTGTTCCGGCGACCGGCACGCTCGGCAACGCGCCGCGCAACCTGGGCTATGGCCCCAATCAAAGTGTGATCAACCTGTCGATGTTCAAGTCATTCGCGATCACGGAGCGCTACAGCCTGCAGTTCCGGGCTGAGTCCTTCAACCTGCCGAATCATCCGGTGTTCGACCGGCCTGCGTTCAACAACCTTGGCAACGCGGCGTTCGGCAAGATCACCGGACTCGCGCCGGGTTATTCGATGCGGGACATTCAGTTCGCATTGAAGTTGTTGTTCTAGTGTGCTGTCCCGCGTAATTGTTTACAACCGCTCCCTGAGGCTGAGCTCAGCTAAGAAGCCGGGAAAATCCGCACAGCCCGCTCCCTCACGGTCGCGGTTCGGTATCGGCACTTTGCGCAATCAGCCTCTTACCGAACCGCGACCGTGAGGGAGCGGGCTGAGGAAACAATTCTTCACAGCTTATCAGTCTCAGGCTCAGGGAGCGGTCCATCGTAAACTCTTGCGTGGGACGGCACACTAGCAGGTCCCAGCCGATGAGGGCGGTTGCCCCGCACGTTACATTCCGGTTAGAATGATCCGGGTCAGTGTCCAAGTGATCCCTGAGGGTAGCGATGGGCAATGGGGTCGGCACGCTATACGAATTTGGGTCCTTCCGGCTGGATTCCTCGAGACGCCTCCTAGTTCGAGAAGGCCAGCATCTCGCGCTCCCGCCAAAGACATTCGACCTGCTGCTGTTGCTGGTAGAGAGCCGCGGCAGGGTGTTCACCAAGAAGGAGTTGATGAGCACCCTTTGGCCGGACACCTTCGTCGAAGACGCCAACCTGTCCTTTCAGATTTCGGCGTTGCGAAAAGTCCTTGGGAAAGACGGGATGGAATGGATCGAAACGCTACCCCGATACGGATACCGCTTTTGCGGCGACGTTCTGGAGATAGACTCCAGTGTTCCTGTCGAGAGCGCGGTTCAACCGCGCCTCGAACTGCCCGCGCCCTCCACGGGCATCCCCCTGCGCAGCGTGCTTTATTGGATTCCCACGGTTTTGGCGGTGGCGGTGGCGGTTTACTTCGCCGTGACGCATCTGCGCGAGGCGCGGCCCGCGGAACGCACCGTCCGCTTTCTGATTTCGCCGCCCGACCAGGTGATGACACCAGACACCGTCTCGTTCGCCATTTCGCCGAATGGCGATCGGTTGGTGTTCGTCGGCGTGGGTCCGGACGGGAGAAGGCAGTTGTGGGTGCGGGCGCTCGATTCGCTCACCGCCACCGTGATCCCCGGCACGGAGCTGGCCTATGGGGCATTCTGGTCGCCGGACAGCCGCTCTCTGGCATTCTTTGCAGCCGGAAAACTCAAGCGGCTCGATCTGCAAAGCGGCTCGGCTCAGACGATTTGCGATGTTCCAGTGGCACGCGGGTCGGGAACCTGGAGCCGGGACGGAGTCATGCTGTTCGAGACCATCGATCAACCCGAGATCTACCGCGTGGAAGCTGCCGGAGGCGTGCCGAAACCAGTGAGGGCGTTGGACACGACCAATCAGGAGACCCGGCACTCCGCGCCGCAGTTTCTCCCGGATGGGCGTCAGTTTATTTACTTCGCGCAAAGCGAGCGGCCCGAGAATACGGGGATTTACGTCGCGTCCCTGGATTCGAAAAGCAGCAAGCGTTTGGTCAACACCACCGCCAACGCGCTGTATGCCCGCCGATCGGACGGCGCCAGTTATCTGCTGTTCGCAAGCGGCACCAGTCTGACGGCTCAGGCGTTCGATCCGGCAAAGCTGGAAATGCTGGGTACGCCGTTTGTAGCGGCCCAGCGGTTGTTGATCGCGCTCGGCGGAGGGCAGCCACGCGCGGCGATTTCGGCGTCGGGGAACGGTGTTCTTGCATACCGGACCCAGATCGAAACGGGATCGACCGACTTAGTGTGGCTCGATCGGCAGGGAAAGCGATTGGGTGTGGTCGGCGAGCCAGCCGACTATTCCAATCCGGAGTTGTCCCCGGACGAGAAGAAGCTGGTGGTTTCCCGCATGGATCCGCAGACCAGAACGCGCGACTTGTGGCTGTTCGACTTCGCGAGCGGCGCGTCCTCCCGCTTCACTTTCGATCCGGCCGACGAGACCAATTCGGTGTGGTCCCCGGACGGGACCCGGGTCGCTTTCAACGCGGTGCACAACAGTGTGGTCGATATCTACGAGAAGGCGATTGCAGGTTCTTCGGAACCTAAACTCCTGTTGCACTCGGGTGAAAACAAATTCATTCACGGTTGGTCTCCCGACGGAAAGCTTCTCTTGTTCAGAATCGGACCCATCACGTGGGCTTTGCCGCGACTGGGCGAAGGCAAGATTTTGGGACCCTATGCAATGGAGAATCCCAGAATCTCGCCGAACGGCAGGTGGGTCGCGTACACGTCGAACCAGTCGGGGCGTTCCGAAGTATATGTTCAGAACTTTCCGCCCTCGGAAGGCAAATGGCAGATCTCGACCTCGAGCGGGACCGAACCGTCCTGGCGGGCGGATGGCAAGGAATTGTTCTACATGAGCGCCGATAAACTCGTCGCCATGCAAGTGAAGACCGATTCGGCCGTTTTCGAGCCGGGCGTGGCTAGGCAGTTGTTTTCTGTACGTCTCGAAGCCACGGTCCGCCGGACGCGTTACCAGGCCGCAGCCAACGGACGTCGTTTTCTCGTGAATTTGCCGATAGAAACGTCGTCTCCGATCACGATCGCAATTAACTGGACGCCACCGGCAGCGCGCTAGATCGCGAAAAAGTGTCTCCTCAGCCCGCTCCCTTACGGTCGCGGTTCGGTAAGTGGCTGATTGCGCAAAGTGCCGATACCGAACCGCGGCCGTGAGGGAGCGGGCCTTCGAGTTTGCTTCGAAATTCCTGCCGGATCCCAAAGGACTTACTGAAGGCGTTTAGCCTACCATTTTCAATGGTATGCTGCGTCTAGACACTATGTACCATATCCGCCAGATCGTGATCGGAGTCGTGGGTTGCGCGTTAGCCGTCATGACGTCGCGAGCGCAACGGGATGTCACTCCGGCGGAAGCCCAGGCTGTGCTGGAGCGATGTTCCCAATGCCACGGACCAGCGCTGCAACTGTCGAAGCTCGACCTGAGCACCCGCGAAGGGATGCTGAAGGGCGGCGAGAAAGGTCCGGCATTAGTTCCCGGAAATGCTGACGCCAGCCCTCTGTACCGGCGCGTTGCCGGTTTGCAGAAGCCCGCTATGCCGATGGCGCCGGTACCGGCGCTAAGCCCCCGTGAAGTGGGCGTGCTGAAAGACTGGATCGACCAGGGCGCCAAGTGGACAGTCGTCACAACGGCAGCGTCGGCGGTTTCTGGAAACGCCTATCCGGGTGGGTACAAGGAACGCCAGATCACGGAGCAGGATCGGCAGTGGTGGGCTTTCCAGAAGCCGGTGCATCCTGCCGTGCCTGCCGTGAGTGAAGCACGATGGAATCGCAATCCGATCGACGCTTTTGTCCGCGGCATGCTGGACAAGAAGGGGCTGGAGCCCGCTCCGCAGGCCGATCGAAGGACGCTGATCCGGCGCGCGTATCTGGATCTGGTGGGTTTGCTGCCGCCTCCGGAGGAGGTTGACGCGTTCGTCAAGGATCCTTCGCCTAAGGCTTACGAGAATCTGGTCGACCGGTTGCTCGCGTCGTCTCATTACGGAGAGCGGTGGGGGCGATTCTGGCTGGACGTAGTCCGTTATGCTGACACTTCGGGGTTCGAGTTCGATATCAGCATCGACAACGCCTGGCGCTATCGGGACTACGTCATCAAGGCATTCAACGAGGACAAACCGTACAACCAGTTTGTGGTCGAGCAACTGGCCGGGGATGAGTTGGATCGTCCTACGAACGACAGCCTCACAGCCACGACTTACTACCGCGTCGGTCCGCGAGTGCGATTCCGGGAGAAGAATTATCCGTCCTATCGATACGACTACATGGACGACATGGTCCGGACGACGTT
>JBGPHB010000518.1:0-4639 GCA_041484155.1 Bryobacteraceae bacterium | reverse complement strand
TTGCTTTGCAAGCTAATCCGGACGCCAAGGCCGTGGCGGTGCACTACTGGAGCAGACAAATCGAAGGAAATGCCGGCCCCACGGCATGGGCGGTGCGGCCGAAAGATATCGACGCCGAAGTGAAACGCCTTCAAGCCGCGCACGTCGCCGTGACCACTCCGGCGCGGAGCGGGCGTGCGCGGCCTGATGGAACCGTTCTCGAGTGGGAGACAGCCAACACCGGCACGGAACCGAACGGCACGTTTTTCCCGTTCATGATTCGGGATTTTACACCGAGACAGAAACGGGCTTATCCGTCGGGGAAACCAACGACGACAGACTTCAGTGGCGTCATCAGAGTGATCATTGCAGTGCGTGACCTGAAGGCGTCGGTGACCCGGTACCGCGAGGCCTACGGCTTACAAGCGCCGATCCAGCAGGTGGACGCGAACTTCCAGGCCCGCTTGGCTTTGATGGGCGGCACACCGGTGGTGCTGGCTACGCCGCTGAATCCGCAATCGTGGTTGTCCACACAGTTAGAGCAATTCGGGGAAGGGCCGTGCGCGTTTATCCTGGGCGCGCGAAGGGGAGGCCGGTACAGTGCGGCTTTGAAGACGCGCTGGTTTGGAGCCGATATCTCCTGGTTCGATCCCGACAAATTGGGCTGGCATCTCGGTTTCGAGTAAACGCTCCGTAAAGAAACCGTGAAAGAAGTCGTTCAGCCCGCTCCCTCACGGTCGCGGTTCGGTATCGGCACTTTGCGCAATCAGCTACTTACCGAACCGCGACCGTGAGGGAGCGGGCTGAGGAAACAATTCTTCACAGCTTCTAACCGTCGCGGCTTATGACGGCAGGTTGCGGCGGATGGAGGCGTAAAACGTCTTTACGAAATCCGCAGCCGTGGTTGTGGCCTGGTCCTCATTCCGGTCAACGATTGGAACCGTGACTCGAATCAGGGCCGTATCGGTGCGATTCAGCCGGATGGCGTCCACAATCACCCAGAATTTGGCGCTGTATTCGCTGGCGACCGAACGGTCCCGCGATTGATACCAATACAGCACCAGGCTGCGTGAGTCACCATGCGCTACGACGTACCGGTTCGCGACGATTGGCGCGCTCTGGCCGACGTCGATCGAGAATTCGTCAGACCGCATCGGCGTCCAGCCGCTGCCCGGCAGGCAGTTCTTGGGCGAGTGCGGGGCCTTGCCATTTCGTTGCGAACGAAATGCCGCAATGAACAGGTTCACAGCGGCGCCGGCCGGCGCCGCGGCGTAGAAACGGTTCAGCAGATCGTCCGCTTGCAAGATGGCTTGCGACTCCGCGTCGACCACGCCCTCCTGGATTAGATGCCAGGCGCCCAAGCTCTGAGGCAATTCCGCCAAAGGCGGGCCGGGCGGAATCGCTTCGGGGCGAATTGAGCTATACAGAACCGCGGCCTGTGCCACCAATAGTACAGTCACCAGGCGCGCCGGACCGGAGTTCAAAAATCTAAGCACCGCGATCTCCTTTTGCCAGCGTCCATCCATACACGCGCGTGATCGCAACGTGCAGGCCGATCAGCATCGCCAGAGCGATCAGGAAGATAATCCAGCCTTCCAGAATGTGGAAGAATCCGTGCGCCAGGTCGGAGTTGACTTCGCTCAGGATTCCGGTAATCGTGACGCGTCCGGCATTGGCCAGGATGGCGATGGGGATCGTACCGATCAACAGCACCCAGCGCATCCACACTTTCTTATCGAAAAAGAAGGCGTATACCAGCGAGAGAAACGTAAGCGACAGCAGGCTGCGGATGCCGCTGCAGGCCTCGGCGACGGACAGCTTCTGGCTGGCCAGCTCCAACACGTTGCCATCCCGCAGCACGGGAATATTGAGCAGGCTCAAGGTCATCTCGGCCACGCGGCTGGCGAAGAGCTGCAGCGGAAACGTGATCTGATTGTAGATCACGCTGGGGATCGGGATCATGAATGGCAACAACAGCAGAGGAAACGCCAGTTCCGTGACGAGCTTGGTTCCCCCGAGCACCAGCAGCAAACCCACCAGCGAGACCAGGAACGCCGACCGCTGCAGGAATAACTCCGCGCCAAGGGTGCCGATATAGCTTTGCAGGACACCCCAGAGTATGAGCCCCGCGCCCCACCACGCCGGCTTCCATTCGATGGCTAGAATCTTGTCCCGGCGCTGCCAGGCAATGAACGCGGCCACCGGGAGAACAAAGAAGCCGTGTCCGACGTCCTCATCGGTCGCCCACTGCAAGACCAGGTGCTGCAGGATTGGGAAGTAGGCCAGGATCAGGAGCGCGGAGAACCAAGCCATCGCCGGCCAAGGCACGGGCCGGGCGGCCCTCGCGACCGGCGACTCCCCCGGCAGTTGGCCGGTAACCGATGCCATCATGTTCAGTTAAACACAACTGCGGAGGAAGCCGCTCAGACGGAACCCCGCCCTAACGGGGCGGGGCTTGGCGGGGCGTTGTGAATGCACTAGAAGCCCTGCCCGTTAGGGCGGGGTGCAAGAACGTGCGCCAGGGGATCGTTCAGTTTATGGCGGATGGCGGCGCCGACTCCGCCCTCAACCTGTTAGTGACGCGGCCCAGCATGCGGCGAGGGTCCAGGAGGTGCTGCGGGCGGAAGTGGCGCTGCGACCAGCGGCTTCCCGGCTCGAACTCGATACCAAGGAAATAGCCGATTTCGCGAAACACGCAGTATTTGACAACGCCGACCAGCTCGCCACTCGGGTAGCTGATGCGGAAACTGGTGCCCATGGGAACGGGACGTTCCACCTGCAGGCAGGCGCCGGAGATTGAGATATCCTCGAGATTGGCCACCCCTCTGCGAGTGCGACCCGTCTGGTCTTTCCACTTGACGTCTACGAGGTCCGCGCAGAGCATCCGTGGTTCAATACGCCTGTCCATCATATCTACAACTTAAATCGGCAAACCGATTGCGTTTGTTTAGCGCCTGCGCCTTAGACAAATTTGCCCTAAATGATTTGTAGGGCCAATACCTAGCCTGTTGTTGCGTTCAATCGATTGGTACCATGTTTCCACGGGATTGGCAATGCAGAGTTTCCCATACCACCTCCGGGACGAAGGGAGAGCACTCTGGTCGCGTGTCGGGATAGGGCGGCCCGACGGCTATCGCATCCTGCTGATCCATTTGGCGTTGGTGGGGGTGTTTGGAGTTTTCCTGCCCTGGACCAAAGGCCTTGAGTTCCTGGATTCGGTGATCACTTCGGCGTACGCGTGTTTAGGTGTCTTGTTCGCGGCACCCGCCGCGGCGCAGGCTTTCGCCGCCGATCGGCCGGGTACGATGGCAGGGGCGATGGCCCGCATTTTAATGGCTGTGCTGTACGGCGAATGCATGGCGGCGGCGATCCTCCTGGCTGGTTTTGTAACCGTCTACCTGACACGCTTGGGACGCGTGATCTTCGCGCCGGATATAGAAACGCTGGCCTTCGCGGTTGCGCTGGGTATGGCTGCGTCGCTCGCCTTGGCGACGGCCGCGGCGTCGATTACACTTCTCTTTTCGGCGAACGCGGCGCGAAATGCCCTGCGCATCCTTTTCCTGCTATTGCTGGTCATTTTCTACTACCGGTCCGGATGGTTGCCGGATGTGGCGGGTCGCGCCGCACTGGCGTGCCTGGCGGTGGCTGCGGCGGAAATCTTCGCGGTGCGTTTTGCGCTTCGACGCGGCAAGTAAAACATGACTGTCGAATCGTCCCCTGACAAAGTCGGCATTCTGCTTCGCGTCGGCCTGTTCGTGGTGATCGGCTGGCTGGGCGTTTCGCTGTTCCCGTTGCTGATGCTGCCGTTGGCGGGAATCGTGGTGACTTCCGCGCTATCGGTGTTCGCCGCCGCGGCCGTGGCCAATGCCATCACGGTGCGCGTGTATGAGCGCGGCCGCCTGTCCGACCTCGGCCTAGGATGGACAAACACATCGTTACGCGAATTCCTGTTCGGCCTGGCGGGCGGGGGGGGAGCGGCGGTGGTAATTCTGGCAGGGCCTCTGGCGGCTGGCGTCGCCAGGTTCGATCCCGTACCCGGTGTCGAACATCCGTGGGCGGGCTTCGCTTTCGTTAGCGTGGTGCTTCTGTTCGGCGCGGCCGGCGAGGAGATGCTGTTCCATGGATACGCATTCCAATTGCTGATCCGCTCGCTGGGCGCTTTCGCCACGATTCTGCCGTCCAGCGTGCTTTTCGGCCTGGCCCATCTCGGAAACCAGAATGTAACCATGCTGGGGGCCTTGAATACGGTCTTTTGGGGCATTCTGTTCGGCTACGCCTACGTTCGCACTAACGCCTTGTGGCTGCCCATTGGCCTGCATTTCGGCTGGAACTTCGTGTTGCCGATCTTTGGAGTGAATCTGAGCGGGTTTACAATGGGAGTGACGGGGTATGCGCTGCACTGGAGAGCCGGTGATCTCTGGAGCGGTGGCAGCTATGGACCCGAAGGCAGCCTGCTCACGACGGCAATCGTAGGGGCGCTGTTCTGTGTGGTTCTGCGGGTGACCCCGAAGAGAGGTGCGTAGTGCCTGCGATTTCTCCGCGAGTGCTGGTGGCGTTCGTGGCCGTCGCCTCCTTGTCCGCCGATCAGAAGAAACTCACGTTGGACCAGCGTATCGAGATCATGCGCGGTCTCACGGCCGAGTACGCCACCGTCAAGGTC
>JBGPHB010000517.1:0-4639 GCA_041484155.1 Bryobacteraceae bacterium | reverse complement strand
CGGCGGAATTCAGAGTCGGAAACCGTTTCGTCTATCGCTTTTCAGGCAAGGAAAACACGTAAACCGCATTGTGGCCGGGTGACGGTTTCGCATCGGGAAGAAACTTGCGGATTTCGGACTCTTCTGCGGTCAGCACCGCAAGGTACTGCCTTCCGTTGACCGCGTACGTGATGGTGCTGCTCTCCACGGCGCTCGCCAGGATCGTTTCCCACAATATCTTTCCGGTGTCGGCATCGAACGCTCGGAGCCGCCGGTTCAGGTCGCCCCAGAAAACCAGGTCGCCGGCGGTGGCGAGAACGGCGCCGGTGCTATTGGCGCGCGAGCCGGTGCTCCATCGCTGGATCTCGCCGGTGGACATGTTGATCTTCGCGAGTCCGACCAAATGGTCGGGATCGGCGCCGGGACGGCGGCCTCCCACGCGACGCTCGCGCGCAGTCGGCGAGGCCGAGGTCTGGTCGAGGCAGATGTCGTAGTAGGGGACGTACAGCGAGTTCTTGCCAGGATTGTATGCCGTCGGCCAGTAGCTCCGCGTGTTGAAGAAACAGATCAGACGTCTTTGCCCAGGTTCGCCAACGATCAGGTCTTCATTGATGTGGGCTCTGCCGGTTTTCACGTCGATGCTCGATAGAATGAAGTTCGGGACATCGAAGGGAAACGGCGTCGCCCACAGAAACTGCCCGGTGCCGCGATCGAGCGCCCACATACATCCACCCTCTCCGACGTTGACTGAGATGTCCCGCACTTCGCCTTTGGGAATGTCGGGGTTGATCCATTTCACAAACTTCGGATCGGGATTAATGGGCGTGCGCAGGAGGGTTCTCTCTTCGTTGATGTCCTCATCCCAGTCGTCCCCGGGCAGATGCTGGTAATACCAGGCGAGCTTGCCGGTCGAGGCGTCCAACGCCACGGTCGAATTGCTGTAAAGATCCGCCGGCGCGGTGAGCGGGATCGCGAATGCGTTTCCGCCGTGACGCGCGGATCGCGTGTTCGGCGTGGGGTTGGCGATTCCCCAATAGATCAGCTTGCGCACTGGGTCGTACGACCCCGGAAGTGCCCAGGTCGACGCGACGCGCTTTTCTTCCGGCGCGCCTCCCCAAGAGTCGCCGGCCGGATCGTTCGCCGCTTGCGTGGTGTAAAACTTCCAGGCTTCCTTTCCTGTGTGGGCGTCGTAGGCACTGATGTAGCAATTGGCTCGCAGCCCGCCGACGCAGGTGCCGCCCGCGACGACCTTGCCCTCGACCACAATGGGACCCGAGGTGTGTCCACGGTCGTCGGCTTTGGTCTCCCAACGAACTGCGCCGGTGCGAGCGTCCAGGGCGACCACGTAACTGTCCGGCGCGGTGAAGAAGATCATGTCGTCAAAGATGGCGAGGGTCTTGGATCTTCCGCCGGTGCCGACCGCCGGGGTTGCGTACTTGCGCTTGTACTCCCAAATGAGATCACCGTTGGTGGCATCCAGAGCCTGGATGATGGACCCGGGCGCGGTTACATACATCACGCCTTTGTAGACAGTGGGAATGGTTTCCGTCGTGCCCGGCCCCATTCCTCGTGACCAAGCCAGTCTGAGCTGACCCACATTCTGCTTGTTGATCTGCGTCAGCGGACTGAAGCGTTGCGCGTCGTAAGTCCGGCTGAACATCAGCCAATCGTCCGGACTGGGGTTCAGCAACATGTCCTGCGTCACCGGCGCAAAATTCGGGACCTGCGCCAATGCCGGCAGGACGATGAAGATCAGCGCTGTCCGAATCATGGCTTCCCATCCAGTTCAAACGCGAAGAGCTTGCTCGGAGCCTGGGTGTTGCCGCGGCCTCCGAGTATCGCGACATACTGCTTGCCGTCGAGCTGATAGGTGACCGGCGTGGCCAAGCCGGGAGCAATCTGGACTTCCCACAGCTTTTCACCCTTGTCGGCGCTATAGGCGAAGAAGTGCCCGTCGGTCGTGCCTTGAAACACGAGATTCCCGGCGGTGGTCATCGTGCCGCCGTTGAATCCGGTCCGCAGAGTGATACGCCAGCGCTCCTTATGCGCCACCGGATCCATCGCGACCAGGAAACCGCCCGGCGGAGGAGGTGGAGGCGCTGCGCCCGGCCCCGCCGTAGTTGCGGGCGGGCGGAACGCGGCGCTAAAATCCACACCAGTATTCCAGGGCATAGCTCTCCGGTTCTTTTCAAACGTGAACTTAGGGTCACGTACGTACGTAAAGCTGCTTTCCTGCCCGGGAATATAGACCAGACCCGTGGCCGGATTGAAGGACATGGGATGCCAGTTATGCGCGCCGCCAGGACCCGGTGATACCAACGCCGGGCCGTCGGGGAAGCGTGCCTCCGGATTCTCTATCGGACGACCCGTCTTCAGGTCGATCCCTTTGGCCCAATTGATCTGCTTGGCGTAGGGATCGGCTGAAAGCAACTCTCCGGTGATGCGGTCCAGAACATAGAAGAAACCATTCTTCGGCGCCTGCATGATTACTTTGCGCTGACGGCCGTTCATCGTCAGATCCGCGAGGAGAAGCGGCTGCACGGCAGTGTAGTCCCACGTGTCGCCGGGCGTGGTCTGGTAATACCAAACCATTTTTCCATTGTCCGGTCGAAGAGCCAGGATCGAAGAGAGGTACAGATTATCGCCGCCGCCGGGACTGCGGACGTGCTGATCCCAAGGCCCGCCGTTGCCCGTGCCGATATACAGCAAGTCCGCGTCGGGGTCGTAGGCCATGCCGTCCCAGACGGTGCCGCCACCGCCCATCTTCCACCATTCACCTTTCCACGTCTTGGCCGCCGCGGCGAGTTCCGCATGCTCGAACGGTTTGGACGGGTCACCAGGAACGGTATAGAAGCGCCACGCGAGCTTTCCGGTCTCCGCATCGTAGGCCGAGACGAATCCGCGGGCGGCATACTCGGCGCCGCCATTCCCGATGATCACATTTCCCTTGACGATTCGCGGCGCGCCCGTGATGCTGTAGTCCTCATTGGGATCGGTGGTCTGCGCTTGCCAGGCTACTTTTCCGGTTTCGGCGTCGAGAGCGACCAGTTTTCCGTCCAGCGTGCCAGAGTAGACTTTGCCGCGATATAGGGCGACGCCGCGATTCACGGGCCCGCAGCAGAATCTGGGGCCACTCGCGTTGCGGGGTATCTCCGGATCCCATTTCCATTTGAATTTTCCGGTGCGCGCGTCCACGGCGAAGACCACGCTCCAACTGAGAGTGCCGTACATCACGCCGTTGGAAATGAGCGGGGTCGCCTCCATGCCTCCCGCGGACGCTTCCGTGTCCCAGGACCAGGCAAGGCCCAGCCGGCTCACGTTGCTGTCGTTGATCTGCCTTAGCGGGCTGTAGTGCGTCTCCGCGTAGTCGCGTCCGTAGGTCAGCCATTCTTTTGACGCCGCCTGAGCACGCTTCAACGTGGCATCGTCAACGGGTTTCGGCTGTTGGGCAGCGGCGAAGCCTGCCAGAGCCGTCAGTAACACAAATCTCAAGGGGCCAACCTCCTCAATTATGATAGGCTACTCCAAGTGAAGATCGACATCTTTAACCACATACTTCCTGAGCAGTATCACACCGAGTTCGACAAGTTCACACCGAATCTGAAAGACATGGGGACGCGGCATCGAGTCTACGGCATGTCGAATTTGGACGAGCGTTTTCGCGTGATGGACGAGTTCGGCGAATACTGCCAGGTGATTTCCCTGGCCTCGCCGCCGATCGAAGCGATCGCCGGCCCTGAGCACACCACGCGGCTGGCCAGCATCGGAAACGACGGCCTGGCGGATCTGGTGCGGCGCCATCCAAAACGCTTTCCAGGCTTCGTCGCCGGGCTGCCGATGAACGATCCGGACGCTGCGTTGAAGGAACTTCAGCGGGCGGCGGGCCTTGGGGCATTGGGTGTGCAACTTTACTCGAACGTCAACGGCAAGCCGCTCGACTCGCCCGAATTCAAGGCGATATTCGATGAGCTGGCCCGGCTCGATCTGGCGGTGTGGCTGCATCCGGCGCGCAATGGGTCATTCGCGGATTATAAGACGGAGACCCGATCCAAGTATGAAATCTGGTGGACGTTCGGCTGGCCCTACGAAACCAGCGTCGCGATGTCGCACCTGGTGTTTTCCGGTCTGTTCGACCGGCACCCGAACTTCAGAATCATCACTCATCATATGGGTGCGATGATTCCGTACTTCGAAGGCCGGGTGGGATATGGCTGGGATCAATTGGGTAAGCGCAGCGCCGGCGAGGGCAACGATGTGCTGCTGGCCTCGATGAAAAAACGGCCGTACGATTATTTCAAGATGTTCCTCGCCGATACTGCGCTTTTCGGGTCGGTGGCGGGGACGCAGTGCGGGTTGGCGTTCTTTGGGCTGGATAACGTGCTGTTCGCGTCCGACACGCCGTTTGAGCCGACGCCTGGGCTCTACATTCGCGATACGATCCGCGTGATCGAGAGCCTCGGGTTGAGCGCGGCGGACAAAGAGAAGGTTTATCGTGGAAACGCAGAGAGGCTGTTGAAACTCAAGCTTGGCTGACGTGGGGCAGGATGCCAAATCCTGCGGCGGGTTGTGAACCCGCCTGGAGCGGCGGTTGGCAACCGCTGCCAGGTGATTCTGCACATCTGAACAGAACCCCGCCCTGGCGGGCAGGGCTTTGTGGTGG
>JBGPHB010000516.1:0-4641 GCA_041484155.1 Bryobacteraceae bacterium | reverse complement strand
TATTCTAGGATGCATTCGGCGCCTCCGGTGCGGACCGGGCCGGTGGGGCCCAGCAGGAAAGTCATCGACATGCGGCGATGCGTGCGTTCCTGTAGTCTCATAGGCTTAGCCGGGTGCAAGGTACGGTAAACACCCGATTCGCAAACACCTAATGCATCGACAGAAGGACCTTAGGACTGTAGGGCCTTTTCCTTACGCTGGGCGGCGCAGCGTCGGCAGGACTCCCGTGGCGTCGAACAATGCGTGGCGATGGCGGGGAACGCTTGTACGGCGGACCCCTGGCTGGCCTTTCGGTGACTATCGAACGGGCCGCCGAGGGCGTCGGCTGCGGACCAGGGGGTCCGCCGTACATAGGCTCTGGGGATCTGCGGCTGATCCTAAGAACTGCACCTTGGAGGCTCGCAAAGCTCTAGTTTCGACCGCGCGTTATGGTCGGATAAACCGCCATGGACGCCGCGAGCTTGAGCGCACCTGTGTCGCCATTTCTTTCGCGAACACGGAGCATTTCCGTGGCGGCGCTGACGGCCCCGAGACGGTAGCTGCGCTGGTAAATATCGGAGCCGGCCAGCGCGGGCGCGCCAACATCTCCGCCTGCTATCTGCTGGAGCTTCGACCAGGCTCCGGCTTCAACTACCAAGTTGACGTCCTTTTGCGCTTGCAAGCGGGCGGCGATGGCGTCAAGGCTGTTGTTTTTGTCCGGCCCGACCAGCTCACCATTGTCGAAGACGACGCTATCCAGGGAAACCTGGATCGGGGGCGGCGGCGGCGCTCCGCTAGCGTCGCGCGTCTGCACGCTCCCGTGCAACTGAGCTTCTGAGAAACTAGCGCCGGGAGCGATTCCGGCTCGCGGGTTGTTTCTGAGCTGGCCGATCATGCTGTAGGTGTGTGGCCGCACGTGTCCCGCCGCGTCCTGATCGACGAGCGTGTACGCCAGTATCCAATGAGATGAGTTGTTACCAATTACGGGAGCCGTAGGGATCCCGGTAAGGGTTACCTCAGCCTGAGGAAGCCCGGTCATTTGAGCCATCGCAGCCGCCGTCATGACGAGAAACACGATGCCGCTACTTCGCATGGCACGATTATAGCTTAGACGGGATTCACCGGCACGCGTCGATCCAAACGTGTCGGATCCTCGGTTGCGAAGGCACTCCGATCCCACAACTGATATCTTCTAAAGTGAAATGCAGCACTCGAAATTACTCGCTCTGCTGGCGCTGACGGTTGGGGTGTGCAAGATTGCCCTGGCCCAGGCCCCGACGCAGTTCATCCCCGTTACGGATCCAATGCTGGAGAATCCCGATCCGGGGGACTGGCTGATGTGGCGGCGCACACTCAATAGCTGGGGCTATAGTCCTCTGAACCAGATCACCCGCGCGAATGTGAGCAAGGTGCGATTGGTCTGGTCGCGAGGCATGGGAACGGGCATTCAGGAAGCGACTCCCTTGGTCTATCGCGGAATCATGTACTTGCCGAACCCTGCCGATGACACACAGGCGATCGACGCCGCGACCGGGGACCTGATCTGGCAGTACAAGCGGCCGGTGCCCGACGACATTTCCAAATGGTTCAACGGATCGCCTCTAAAGAGCCGCAACGTCGCGATCTACGGAGACAAGATTGTGGACTTGAGCGTAGACGACTTCGTCTATGCCATAACCGCGGCGGACGGTAAGCCTGCGTGGGAAACGCGCATCGTCGATTATCGCGAGAATTCGGCGCAGCAAACCTCAGGGCCGATCATCGCCCGAGGCAAAGTCTTTTCGGGCCGCGCGTGTGAATTCAAGGTACCGGGCGAGGAAGCCTGTGTGATGACGGCGCATGACGCCCGCACAGGGAAAGAATTATGGCGATTCCATACGATTCCCAAGAAGGGTGAGGCAGGCAGCGAAACGTGGGGCAATGTTCCCGAAGAGCTGAAGAAGCACGTTGGCACCTGGATGCCGCCGAGCTACGATCCGGAACTAAACCTGGTGTACATCGGGACGTCGGTTACGTCGCCGGCTCCGAAATTCCTGCTGGACGGCAACGACAAGAAGTACCTGTATCACAACTCGACGCTCGCCATTAATGCCGATACGGGGAAGCTGGTTTGGTACTACCAACACATCGTGGATCATTGGGACCTGGATCATCCGTTCGAGCGGATTCTAGTGGATACCGAAGTCGCACCCGATGCAAGCCAGGTCGCGTGGATCAACCCAAAGCTCCGTCCCGGGGAGCGCCGCAAGGTGCTGACGGGGATCCCGGGGAAGACCGGGATCGTTTATACACTCGACCGGCAAACCGGCGAGTTCTTGTGGGCTCGCCCGACGAACTTCCAAAACGTCGTAAGCAAGATCGACGGCGCCACCGGCGAGGTCACCGTGAATCCCGAGACCACCTTTACGAAAGCCGGCCAGGAACACTTGGTGTGTCCCAATTCCAATGGCGGCAAGAATTTTCCAGCCGGTGCCTATAGTCCGTTGAACAACGCCATGTTCATGCCCGTGCAGAATACGTGCATGATCGCGTCGGCGACGGCCGATAAGATCGATCCGCGCTCGGCGTACATGCTGAACTCGCGCGCTCAATTCGCACCCGGTGCGGATAAGGCGGGGACAGTTCACGCTGTGTCGGCCTCGACCGGAAAGACTTTGTGGAAGTTCGAGAGTCGCGCGGCGGCGCTGTCTCTGGTCACGACCGGCGGCGGGTTGGTGTTCGGCGGGGACTCCAACGGGCGCTTTCGCGCGCTCGATCAGGATACGGGAAAGGTGCTCTGGGAGGTAAATCTGGGCGCGCCTGTCACTGGCTATCCGATCAGTTATTCGGCGGGCGGGAAGCAGTATGTGGCGGTAAGCACGGGAACGTCTTTGGTGTCGTCGGGGGTGAACCGGTTGACACCTGAACTAAAGCCCGGGACTGCGAATAACATCTTCGTTTTCGCTTTGCCGGAATAGGCCTTGCATAGGGACAAGAAAGCCGGCCTGGAGGCCGGCTCGCCGCCAGGACTGGCTGCCCCACGTAGCTTGACACTGGTCTCCTAGAGATCTACCCTAGTTAACTAGGGAACTATGCGACGATCGGATCATCTTGAACTGCTCATTCTCAAATCCCTCGCCTACAAGGCCAACCACGGATTCGGGATTACCTTGCACGTTCAAACGGTGTCGGACGGGCTGCTGCGGGTGGAGGAAGGATCCCTCTATCCGGCGCTCCATCGGATGGAGAAAGAGAAGCTGATCAAGGGCGAGTGGCGCATGACAGAAAACGGGCGCAAGGCGCGGCTCTATTCGCTGACAGCGGCGGGGCGGCAGCGGCTGGAGAAGGCTGAGAATAATTGGACGTCGGTGGCGAAGGGTGTGCAGAAGTTGCTGAGGTTCGCATGAGGTGGCGAAGCCACCGCGAGTCCGAATGGCAGGATGAGTTGGACAGCCATCTCGCGATGCGCGAAGAGTGGAACCGGGCGGAAGGGCTCCCGGCGGACGACGCTCCCCGGCAGTTCGGAAACCGGTTGCAAACGCTGGAGGCTGTTCGCGCCGTCCACGTGCGAAGATGGCTCGACGATTTCGTGCAGGACGCAAGGCTAGCAGTGCGCGGCTTGCGGAGATCGCCCACGCTGGCGGCGGTGGTGACGGCGACCATCGCGATCGGCGTTGGGGCGGCGACGGCCATCTTCGGCGTGGTGGATCCTCTGCTGTTTCGCAGTTTGCCTTATCTCAATGGCCATCAACTGGTATCCATCGGGTACTTCGGCCCGGTGGATAACAACGAGTTCAACGTGGTTAGCAGCTACCTGGACTGGCGCCGGCAGCAGACTGTCTTTCAGGCCCTGACCTCCATGCGGCCAGAGGCGCAGTGCGACCTGCTGGCGGGGGAAACGCCGTTTCGGATCACCTGTTACTCGGTGGAGGCGAATTTCCTCGGGACGCTGGGATTCGTACCGGCGCTTGGGCGCGACTTTACACGCGAGGACGACCAACCGCACGCGCCTCCTGTGGCGCTGCTCTCGTTCCCGCTTTGGCAAAACCGCTACGGCGGCGATGCGAGTGTGCTGGGCCGCAACCTGACCGTGGACGAGGAACGGGTGAGAGTCGTCGGCGTCTTGCCAAAGGGCTTCGAGATGCCACAACTCGGCCACGCTGACATCCTGATGCCGGAGCGTCTGGATGCCACTAGGCCGCGCGCCGCAAATTCCAGTTCGCTCCTGCGCACGTTTGCGCGGCTGCGGGAGGGAGTCTCGATCGAGCAGGCCCGCGACCGCATGCTGCCGCTGTTCCAGCGAACCACGCAACTGGACGTCCCCAGCGAACTCCGCTCAGAGGTACGCCTGGTGGTCCGCTCACTGCGCGACCGGCAGATCCACGATGTGAAGCTGGCCTCCTGGATGCTGTTCGGCGCGGTGCTGGCCCTGCTGTTGCTGGTGTGCGCCAACGTGGCGAATCTTCTGCTGGCGCGGGCAGCCGCGCGGCGGCGGGAACTGGCGGTGCGGGCGGCGATTGGCGCGGGACGCGGCCGGCTGATCCGCCAGATGCTCACCGAGAGCCTGGTGCTGGCGCTCGCGGGCGGGCTGGCCGGGTGCGGCATCGCATGGGCGTTGATGCGGGCTCTGGTAGCGATGGCGCCGGAAGGCTTACTGCGCGCCGGCCGGACCGGCGTGGACGG
>JBGPHB010000515.1:0-4645 GCA_041484155.1 Bryobacteraceae bacterium | reverse complement strand
GATCGTGATGTTGGTGCTGCTGGTGCCATCGATCCGGGTGTTGTTGTTGCTGCGGGTTGCGCCGTTGACGCTAAAACGCAAAGCGCGTACCGGATTGGATGCGAAGGAGTGCGCGTTTTCCGGCGGTGAAACGCCTGGCAGCGTCACAAACAGCATCTGGTAGTTGCGCCCGATTGGCACTGGGATGTCCTGCATGGTCTTCCCCGTCACTTCGGCGCGAACCTCTGCCCGGTCCGTCTGCAAAGCGGCCGCCTGAGCCTCCACGGTCACAGTCTCGTTCACAGGTCCGACTCGCAACGCCACGTTGACACGCGTGACGTTGTTGATCGTTACGGCGATTCCACTTTGGGCGTACGTCTGGAATCCCGGGGCACTTACGGTGATGGCGTAGCTTCCTGGCTGGAGAGTCGGCAGACTGTACCCGCCGGATGAGTTGGTTTCTGTCTTGCGGGTGGCGTTGGTTTCCTGGTTCGTGACAGACACCATGGCGCCGGCGATGGTGGCCTGGGTAGAATCCGTGACATTGCCGTCCAGGGCGCCCTGGAGCAATTGAGCGCTCGCTTGTTCTGGGGCTAGTAGCACAAGAAGGCTCAGGCAGGCGGCGGTCGGCAACAAGGCCCGAACTGAAAAATAGAGGTTCATCCGTCTCTCCTTATTCATTGCTGGGCACGCTAACGTCACGCTTTGCCCGGCTGGGTATTGCTGTGCCCAACGATCTGAGGAATCGGCTCGCCGTAAACGTCTGTCAGCCTCATGGCGCGGCCGTTGAAGAAGAAAGTCACCCGCTTGTGATCCAGGCCGACCAGATGCAGGATCGTCGCGTGCAGGTCGTGATTGGTAACCACTTGCTCGCGGGCCTGGTAGCCGAAGTCATCCGTCGCCCCGATTATCTGGCCACCCTTGATGCCGGCGCCGGCCATCAGAATCGACATCGCGCCAGGGTTGTGGTCACGCCCGAGGCCCCGCTGGGAAATCGGCATCCGGCCGAACTCGCAGTGAAAAAGGATCAGCGTGTCATCCAGTAATCCGCGCCGCTTGAGGTCGGTGATCAGGCCGGTAACCGGCTTGTCGACTTCGGCGGCATGCTGCGTGTGGTTATCCACGATGTTAACGTGGGCGTCCCAGGTATCGGTGTTCGTGTTAATGGTATAGCCGCTAAACAACTGGATGAACCGCACGCCGCGCTCCACCAGACGCCGGGCCATCAGGCACTCCTTCGCGAACGGCGCCGTAATCGGATGGTCCAGGCCGTACAGTTTTCTGGTCTCCTCGCTCTCTTTCGAGATGTCGACCGCTTCCGGCGCGCACCCTTGCATGCGGTAGGCCAGTTCGTAGGAGGCGATTCGCGCCGCCAGATCGGTGCTGCCGGGATGCTTCTCGGCGTGATTTTGATTGAGCCTGGCGAGCAGATCGAGCCGGGTTCTCTCCTGCTCCGGCGTCACGTACTTGGAAGGAGGGGCCAGATCGAGAATCGGATCGCCCTGAGCGCGGAACACGGTTCCCTGATAGGCGGCCGGCAGGAAGCCGGCGTTCCAGTTTTGCGGCCCGGCGTACGGTCCAGCGTGGGCATCGGTCATCACCACGAAGGCCGGAAGACTCTGGTTCTCCGTTCCGAGGCCATAGGTTACCCACGCGCCAACACTCGGGAATCCCATCAGGACGGATCCGGTGTTCCACTCGTAGTGGGACAGCACGTGGTCGTTGGACTTTCCCGTACACGAGCGGATCACCGCAAATTCGTCGATGATACCAGACATATGGGGGAATATCTCGGAAACCTCAATTCCCGACTGCCCGTATTTCTTGAACTGAAAAGGGCTCCTCATCAGGGGACCGGGATAGCCCTGCCGCACCTTGATCTCGCCCACACCGGTGAGCGGTTGGCCGTGATACTTGTCCAGCATCGGCTTGGGATCAAACGTGTCCACATGGCTGTAACCACCACTCATGAACAACGAGATGACGGACTTGGCCCGGGGTTTGAAATGTGGAGGCTTGGCAGCCAAGGGCGAGACTGTTTCCCCCGAAGCCAGGCACGCTTGGGTCGTTGTGGGCGCTGCTGTCAGAAGCCCCTGCTGATTGAGCAAATGCATCAGGGCCAGACCGCTGATTCCTCCTCCGGCGTCGAAGAGGAAATCGCGCCGCGAAACGAATCGTCTCTTCTTGCCGGAACGGTTGCCGCAGAACTCAGTCATGTCCTCTTGCCTCGGTCTAGTTGATATAGACAAACTCGTTTAAATTCAGAATCACGTGGCACAAATCCGTCAACGCGTCGATCCCGACACCGTGGCCGGCTGCGGATTCGTCCTTGGCTGCGCGTTTCGAAACGTGGTACTGGCGTTGCTTCTTAAGCACGTTCAGGATGTCCTTGAGCTCGGCCGGGCCAGGGTCGCGGCTCAACGCGATGGCGTAGGCCTTCTTGACCTGCGCCAACGAGTCGTCGCCGGCTTCTCGTGCTACGCGCTCAGCAAAGTGCTTCGCCTGCAACAGCACGAACTCGTTATTCATCAGAGTGAGCGCCTGAGTCGGAACTGTTGATACATTTCTGGCTTCGCAAGTCACGCTGATGTCCGGCTGATCCAGTACTTCGAGCATCGGGTATTTCATGCCGCGCTTCCAGTACGAGTAGATGCCACGCCGCCAATTCTCGGGCCCTTCCGTCGTCAGATCCCACTTGCCAAACGTGTTGTTATCCCGCACCGCTTTCGGGACCGGCGGAAAGAACGGCGGACCGCCCGCTTGCAGGTTCAACTGCCCGCTCGCCGACAGCATGATATCGCGGATGATTTCCCCCTCCAGCCGCTGCAGCGGATAGCGCCACAGGTAGACGTTGTCGGGGTCCTTCTCCAGGCTGACTTCGTCGTAATAGGTCGAAGCCATCTGGTAGGCCTGCGAGGTCATGATCAGCCGGTGCATCCGCTTAATGCTCCAGCCCTCGTGCACAAACTCGCTCGCCAGCCAGTCGAGCAGTTGCGGGTTAGTGGGCGCGGCGCCCAACCTGCCGTAGTTGCTCGGCGTCCTCACGATGCCACGACCGAAGTGATGCTGCCAGATACGGTTCGCCATCACCCGCGCCGTCAGCGGGTTCTTTTCGGAGGCGATCCACTCGGCCAGCGCCCGGCGGCGGCCGCTGCTGACCCGGCCATCCGGCGGCTGGATCGAAGTCGGCGGCGGATCCGCGGGATCGACCAGAACTTTCAAGAGCCCCGGCTCCACGACCGGCGCCTTCTCATCGTCGGCGGGAACCTGACCGTTAGCTCCGAAATGCACCAGCGGGGGCTCGTACTTATCGCCGGGATCTGGAATGAACTTACCTTCGCCGTATCTGATGCGGCCCTTGCCGGGCGCAAAGTCGTCAGCGGCGCCATCGGGGCTGAAGCGGTAGTCGCCATCCCGGATTCCCTCCGCCGTGGGCGGTGGCGGCGGCATCTTCTCTCGGAGCTTCGCGATCTTGTCCAGCAGAACCTGCCGTTTTTTTCCATCCTCCTCATTGATCTTGAGGCGCTGCCGACGGTACGGTTGGCCCTGGCCCGCATTGTCGGGAGGGACCAGAGCGGCAGCGGCGGCCGCAGCGGCCCCGGCATCCGTGTTCCCAATTATCTGGGCCGCCAGCAGTTTCTGGCCCGGCGTTCTCTTCTCTTCCGGAGTTCGCACCGCCGCCTGGATGTCCCCTGGAAACTTCTTCAGGCCCTCCTCAAACAACCGTTCCCTGTACGGCTTCTCGATCAGGACGATTTCCCGCAGTAGCGGCTTGACCTGGGCTTCGATTTCCTTCTTTGTCTTCTCGTAAGCAGCCGCCTGATCGGGCGGGACCAACGGGAAGTCGTAATAGACAGCCGGGTAGAACATGGCCATCATGCGGTAGTAGTCCATGCGCCCGATGGGGTCGAACTTGTGGTCGTGGCACCTCGCGCAGTTCACCGTCAACCCCAGGAAACCGCGGGATGTTGTTCCGATCATGTCGTCCAGGTATTCGTAGCGGTAGAAGGGATTGTCCTTTTCCCGGTTCCTGACGCGCGGCCCCACGCTGTTGAAGGTGGTAGCGATAAGCGTTTCGTGCGTGGGGTGGTCGATCTCATCGCCTGCTAGTTGCTCCACGATGAACGCGTTGTACGGCTTGTCTTCGTTGAACGCCTTGATTACATAGTCGCGATAGCGCCAGGCGGACGGATAGTCCAAATCCTGCTCATACCCGGAGCTATCCGCATAGCGGGCCACATCCAGCCAATGCCGCGCCCAACGCTCGCCGTAGTGCCGGGAGGCGAGCAGCCGGTCGATGACTTTCTCCCAGGCCTGCGGCGATTTGTCGTCGACGAAGGCCTCCACTTCCGTGGACGCCGGCAGCAGGCCGGTCAGATCGAGGTACGCGCGGCGGATCAGAGTGCGGCGATCCGCCGGCGGGGCTGACTTCAGGCCCTTGGTCTCCAAGGCTTTCTTCACAAAGGCGTCAATTGGGTGTGCCTGCCAGCGCGCGTCGCTAACCTGCGGAGATGGATACCGCACCGGCTGCCGGAAGGCCCACCACTGCCGGTCCACGTCCTTGATCACGCGATCGAGGCTCACAGCCTTCTGCGGCAGGGCCGTGAACAATGCCACCAGGTCAACGTTCGAATCCCAATCGGCGCCGCTGCTAATCCAATCCCTG
>JBGPHB010000514.1:0-4648 GCA_041484155.1 Bryobacteraceae bacterium | reverse complement strand
TGTGGTGGTGGTACTGGGTTTGTATTTTCTGCTCCTGATGCAGATCGTGCAGAACGCGCAAACGGCGCCGGATCGCGCCGGGATGTATGTCTGTATGGGCGTCGCGACATTGCTGCTCTTCCACTTGCTGGTGAATGTCGGCATGGTGGTGGGAAGCATGCCCGTGACTGGAATTCCATTGCCGCTCATGAGTTCGGGCGGCTCGAACACGTTTTCGGTATTCATGATGCTGGGGCTGGTCAATAATGTACGGCTCCGGCGGTTTGTCAGTTAGACATAACAAGCGACGGACCTGGCGCTCTGTGGGCGCGGGGACGAAGGGGTTTCGGTAAAACAAGTTTTCGGAGCCACTTGAAGGAAGAGAAGAGCCCAGACGTTTCAGGGCCCTTCCGTTGAGCCGGTTCCGCGTGCTGGTCAGATTTTGCAGTTAGCCGGAGTGTAAGAGTGACGGCTCCATTCCGGCGCCACGGGCCGGCCATTCATTCCGAACTCCCTTGTAACAGTCCTGCCCCTACACTCCCTGGTCCGGTGACCCCGCGGCCATGGCTGCGGGAAGGGGAGGAAGGATGAGCAAAGAGTTAGTGATCTCGGCCAACCGGCACGAGACCAGAGTCGCCTTGATCGAGGACGATCAGTTGGTGGAGGTTTACTTCCAGCGAGCCAACGAATACTCCCTCGCCGGCAGCGTCCACAAGGGACGCGTGACGCGTGTTCTGCCCGGGATGCAGTCCGCTTTTGTCGATCTGGGCCTGGAACGCGACACGTTCCTGTACGTCTCCGACTTCCTGGAAGAGCACGAGGATTTCGACCGGGTGACAGGCGACGAGCGTCCGGTCAGGCAGGAACGCGGCCCGGAGCGGGAGCGGTACGTGGACCGGCGTCCGCCGCATGTGCAAGCGGCGCCCGCAAGCGAGCCCGGTGCCGTGGTTTCCACACCGGAATCGACCGCGGGCGCCGCTCCGGCCGCCCTGGAGCGGACCGACGAGCGGGGCGACCAACGCGGGCGGCGCTCCCGGCGGCGTCGCAATCGCGGCCGTGGATTCCCGGATTCAAAGTACGCAGCCGACCCAGGGCCGCGTGCTCCGGAGCCCCCGCCGACAGCGGAGCCGGAACCCAGGGTTCCGGCCGCCTACGACAGCGCCCCCAATAGCGCCGCGTTGATTCTGCCCGGCGAGTCTCTGGCCAAGTATAGAGGCGCCGGCGCCGCTCCGGAGACGGAGGCGCTAACGGTTCCAGCAGCGCCCAGCCCGGCATCTGACAACGAATACGACGAGCCGATCCACTATCCGCCCGAGAATGCGATGCCGGATGCGCCGGCTCACCTATCGGCGCTGGCTGAGCCCGTAGCTGGCACGCCCGCAATCGAGGTGCCCGAACCAGCGGACGAGCAAATCGAAGTTGAAGCTCCTGCCGCCGATTCCGGACCGGCGGTCGCGCCGATGCTGGATGACGAGGAGGATCGCGACATTCAGGCCATGATCCTGGGCCATGCGGACGCCGTGGAAGAGGTAATCGAAAACGGGGTTGCCGCCGAGGAAGCCGGCGCCGAGGGTGTATCGGAGAGCGCCGCGCCGGCTGAACCGGAGGGCGGGACCGCCGCCGTCCGCGAGCGTGGGGGACGGTACCCACATCGCGTCTCGCGCCGCACGCGCCGTCGCGGCCGGGCAGACCAACCGCAGCCAAGCCGCCCTCCGGAGGGCCGCCCCGAGAGCCGTCCGGAACAGAATCGCGGCGCGGCCGATCCGCCCGCGGAACGCACCGTCGCTCGCCCCACTTCGCCCGTGCCATCGATCTCCGATCTGCTCAAGGAAGGCCAGGAGATCATCGTCCAGATCGCCAAGGAGCCGCTGGGGCAGAAGGGCGCGCGCATCACCTCGCACATCGCCCTGCCGGGGCGGTATGTCGTCTACATGCCGACGCTGGAGCACATGGGCGTTTCGCGCAAGATCTCCAGCGACGAAGAACGTCTGCGTCTGAAACGCGTTTTGCAAGCGCGGCGTCCCGGGCCGGTGGGTGGATTCATTACACGGACGGCCGCCGAAGGCCGCACCGAGGAAGAAATCGCGGGGGACATGGCGTTCCTCTACAACCTTTGGCAGGACATCCGGCATAAGTCCGAGAAGCGCCCCGCGCCGGTGCTGCTGCACCACGACCTCGACATCGTGCAACGCATCCTGCGCGATCAACTGGCCGACAGCTTCAAGGCCATCTGGATCGACAGCGAAGACACCTACGAGAGCGTGCTGCGGTTCGTCGAGCGTTTCCAGCCCGCCCTGGTCCCCAAGGTGAAGCTGTACACGCGCGAGGCTCCGATCTTCGATGCTTTCAACGTGACCAGCGAGCTGGAGAAAGCGCTGCGTCCCAAGGTGTGGCTGAAGTCGGGCGGCTACATCGTCATCAACCAGACCGAAGCTTTGGTGGCGATCGACGTGAACACCGGAAAATACGTCGGCAAGTCCAACCGCTTGGAAGATACCATCGTCAAAACCAATACCGAAGCGATCAAGGAAATCGTCCGGCAGGTGCGGCTCCGCGACTTGGGCGGCATCATCGTGATCGACTTTATCGACATGGACGAGCGCAAGAACCGCCAGAAGGTGATGCAGACGCTGGAGGAGGCCATGCGCGTCGATCGCGCGCCATACAAGATTCTGCAGTTCAACGATTTCGGACTAGTGGCCATCACGCGCAAACGAGTCAAGCAGTCTCTGGAGCGAACCCTGTGCGCGCCCTGCCCGCACTGCGATGGCGCCGGGTACATCAAGAGCGTGCAAACCGTGGTGAGCGAGATTCTCGCGGAAGCGCGCAAAATGGCCTCGAGCGTGGAAAGCAAGGATGTCTTGTTGCGTGTCCATCCGGACGTGGGCAAGGTGCTCAAGTCCCACCAGAACAAATTCCTGGAGGAGTTGGAAGAGGTGCTGCGGCGGCCGGTGCTGGTGAAAAGCGATCCCCTGCTGCACCACGAAAAGTTCGATTTGGCGTAAGCTACCGCAAGCTCGCGAATCGCGACCGGGGATATCGGTAAAATCGTCGAGATTCACAGTCCGCAGTTCCGCCTCCCGGCGGATCGCACACGCGGCGATGGCCAAGTCGACTTCGCGGCCGCGAGCGTGGCACTTTCTCAACCAAGCGCTTGACTCGCAACTTGGACAAGTCGTAGCGGAGGGAAGACAGGCTGTAATCGGTTGGCGGGACTCCCAGAGCCTCGATGGTGTGCGGATAGAGGTCGGCGGTAGTGAAGGTGCTCCCAGCCGCAATGTGGGCAAAGCGCAACAGAGCATGCATGAGGGCAAGCTGACGAGGGTGATCCAGCTTGAGGCCAGGAATGCGTTTCCCGTTGGGTAGCACCGTCGGTTCGGCGAGTTTCCGGAGTTGACCGCGATCCAGGAAGGTTTCCAGGATGTCCTGCTGGACCTCGAGGTAGTTGTCGATGACGGAGGCCATCTTGGTGCGAAGCTGCGGAAGATTCTCCACGGCCTTCTTGACGCCGTAGTCGGCGACATTGTTGGTGGCTGGTTCGGTGAGCAGGTTGAGGTGATCCCGCACGTACTGCTTGATGAATCCGCTGCCATAATGGCTGCGGATCACGGGATTGGGTAGATCCATGTCTTCAATCACGGTCTTGAGTTCGCCACGATACTGCTTGGTCACCCTGCGGCCGAAGATGAATGTGATCTTGTTGGGCTGGCCGATGGTGCGATTGGCGTCCAGCAGGCGTTCTCCCAGTGCATCCAAAGCGGCGCGGCGATGGAAGATCAGATTGTCGCAGTACTCCACCTGAGCAAAGAACAGACGATGCTGGCAGCTAGCGTGCCTGCGTTCGGCTTCCGTGAAAAACGGCGTGAAATAGGCCAACCACTTCTGGCCACAAGTCAGCAGATCCCTGGCCGAGAGGGAATCGGCAAGTTCCTGCAATCGTCCGGGGTCGCCGCACTTCAGAAAAGCATTGGAGCATTGGCGGAAATCGATGCCTTCCTCGCGCATCCGATTCGCCAGCCAATGGTGCTGGTTCAGGCAGACTCGCGCGGAAAAAGGAAAATACGGGCACATGCGTACGAACATGCGCCCCTATCGCGCGTCGTTGATATAGATGCTGTATTGGTTGATCCAGCGGTGAGCGATCTGGAGATGCCAGCGATCGTCCCTCTTGTTCCCGTTGGCAATCAAGATTCGCGCCGGTTCCCGCGCCTTCAGAATAGCCACGACTTCATTGGCTTTAGCTTGCTTGAAGCACGGATCCATGAAATCATCCCGTCGGCCCTCGGGAGCCTCCAGGATCGGTACGCCCCACTGCTGCGAATGGTTCGTCACCCAGTCCCTGAACTGATCCGCGACACCCGTCAGAAGACTGCGTGTCACACGCTGCCCTCCGCGATAGGTGTTGAAGAAACCGATCACTCGCTCCGGCTGTTGAAACGGCTGAATCAGACCATTCAGCAACAGCCGGTCGAAACAACGGTAGCCGAATCGGATACTATTCTGGTGATGCTCGCGGAAAGCGTTCATGGGCCACTCCTGTGTGGTGAGATACCAGGAGTCTAACTCCGCGGACGCTTCCTCGGGCATCCTTCACTGCGCGGGTCTCTGGGATATCAAGGGCGGAGCCCTTGGCCAGTTAGTTTCGCAAATTGGGGCATCGGGGAATAAC
>JBGPHB010000513.1:0-4654 GCA_041484155.1 Bryobacteraceae bacterium | reverse complement strand
GCGCCCGTGCAGGATGTGCCGTATCTCGATGCGGCGAAAACTCTTCGGATATTCCTCGCGGCGCTCGGCGCGCACCTCCACGCGATAGTCGGTGACCCTTTCGCGCCTTTTCTGAAGAATGGAAATGACGTCGGCGGCGGTGCAACCTCCCACGGCGATCAAAAGCAATTCCAGCGGGCTGGCCGCGCTGGAGCGCTGGCCGTTGAAATCGAGCGGCTGCGCATGCCCGCTGGGCGTGATGGCGACGAGAAAATCGTTGCCGGCGTAATGGATGGTGGCGTTCGCGTTTTTCATCTTTCCCAGGATACCTGCCTCGCCGTTCTAAACTAAGAGTGGATGCCGGACTCCCTTACTCTTGCCGATATTCAAACCGCGCGCCAGCGCATCGCGCCGTGTGTTCGCCGAACTCCGCTTACGCCCAGCACCACGCTCAGCGAGCTTTTGAAGTCAAATGTCTACGTTAAGCTGGAGCTGTTCCAAAAGACCGGTTCCTTCAAGGTGCGGGGCGCCTTCAACAAAGCCCTCAGCTTGACGCCCGAGGAGCGCGGTACCGGCATTGTTGCCGTGAGCGGCGGCAATCACGGGCAGGCGGTGGCCTACGTGGCACGGGCGCTCGGGCTGAGATCCACGGTGTTGATGCCCGAAACGACGCCTCGAAACTACGTCGAAGCCGCGCGAGGCTACGGTGCGGAGGTAAAGTTCGCTTCCGACGCGACCGCCGCGTTTGCCGAGGTCGCCCAATATCAGCGCGACGGCTGGGCGTACATCCATCCTTTCGACGACCCCATGGTGATGGCGGGGCAGGGAACCGTCGGCCTCGAGATTCTGGACGATGTTCCGCAGGTGACCGACGTGATCATCAGCATCGGCGGGGGCGGTTTTTCGGGCGGAGTGGCCACGGCCGTCAAGTCCTTGAAGCCGGGAGTTCGTGTGTGGGGCGTGGAGACGGAAGGCGCGGACTGCATGTCCCAGTCCCTGGCGGCGGGAAAGATTGTCACCTTGGACGCAATCACATCAGTTGCGCGCACGCTCGGCGCTCCGGCTCCCTCGGAGCGCACCTTCGAGATCGCCAAGCAACTTCTGGAAAGCGTGACCGTTGTCTCGGACCGCGAGGCGCTCGCGGCGGTGCGCTTCCTGCTGGAGCGGTTGAAAGTCCTGACCGAGCCCGCGGCGTCTTGCACGCTCGCGGCCGCCGAACGCCTGGCCGGTCATTTCTCAGCCGAGCAGCACGTGGTTCTGGTTCTGTGCGGCGGGAATATGGCGGTGGACGATCTCGCCCGAGTCTAAGCAAATTGGGGACATTGCGGGCAAGCGTCCGCTAACTTTTCCGCTGTCGGCAATACCAGCAGTGTCCCCAATTCCTTGACGGCCGGCAGGCGGTTATTTGTTCCCTATAAACAGGATTGAGATCCCCGCCAGGATCAATCCCAGCCCGACAAACTTCGCCCACGTCAAGGGTTCGCCAAAAAACAGCCTCGACCAAACCACGGTCCACAGATAACCGAGCGCCACTAACGGATACAGCACGCTCAACTCTCCATGGCGCATACCCTGGACAAAGAAGACAAACGATAGCAGGTAAATAAGGACGCCGAACCCCAACTGCCAATTACCGAGCAGAGCCCGGACGTTCAGCGCGAGCCGGCCCGCTCCAGCCTTCAGCAAGACAGCGCCGAAGCTGCCGATGAAGGAGCCCGTCAGCACCCAAGCCATGGAAGAAAACGGCGTGTTCATTGGCGCGTTCCTATGCCCAGAACCCCAACCCCGGCTACGATCGTCGCGATTCCCCCGAGCTTGTGCGCCGTCATGGATTCGCCGATCACGACCACGGATAGAATTGTCACCCATACGAACGTAAGCGCAATAACCGGGTAGATCAGCGACAAGTCGCCGTGGCGCAATGCCAAAACCAGAAGTATCGCGCTCAGTCCGTAGAGGCATAGACCTCCCATGAGCGGAAAGTCCATCAGGGCGCCGATCACCGTGGTCCAAACGGTGGGGTGAACGTTGAGCCTGGGAGCGCCGGCTTTGATCAACAACTGCGCGATCGCTCCGATCAGGGTGCAGCAGAAAACCAGCAGCAGGGAGCGGCGCTTTTTGTCTGGGAGAGGGAGAGCCAAAGGATTAGGATAGCGGAAACCGAGGAACCGGACCCGTCTCGACTGATGGCTATTGCCCGGAGCCGAGTTTCATGACTATGAAGTCTGTTCCAGTTCCCGACTTCATCAAGAGCCCACGTCATATGAGTTCACAATGTCACAGCACTTCACGAACCACTTCTCGACAAACATCGACCCACTCGCGCGAAGCCGCTTTGCCGTCGCCTGAGGCGCCGGGTTAGGCATCTGCGTATCGGCTTAAGTCAATCCTTTCCCGGCACTAATCCGCCCCTTTGCAATCCTGATCAGAAACCGCAGGGCCTCATTGACCGAATTGGAATCAGGAAACGTTTCCGCGACATCCGCCGCCAGCCGGACAGTTATTTCATTGGGAGTCTTTCGTCCCGGCCCGCTTGCCACGACGCGTAACGCGCGGAAATCGTACTCGGGCCGCAGTTCGTCATCCATTCTTCGACTAGATTTCTTCGTCATAGATCCTTCGCTCATGGCGGGTGGCTTCTCGCGCGCTAATGATGCGAATCGCATCGGATCTTTCGGTATAAGCCACTACCAAAAGACGCCCTTGTTTGGATTGGCCCATGATGATGAACCGGCTTCCTCGGTTGAATGGTCAGGATCGGCAAACACCAGGAACATGTCATCATCGAACACCGTCTTGGCGTCATCAAGAAAGACCCCATGCTTGGCGAGATTTCTTGGCTTTCCTTGGATCCCACGCGAACCCCACGAGTCGAGGATAGCACCGGCGCATTCGCTCTGGGCATCCGTGACGAGTGTGGCACGCCGCTGCCTGACTCCGGTTTAGCACGACCTGGACAAGACCGGCCATGGTCGGCCAAACGCGAAGTTGCCGATGGCCGCCCCAAACAGCAACCACCTTGTTTGTAGCGACTTCTGCTATATCAAGCAACTCCCCCCAAGTCTCGGGCTGACCGCTGAGGCCGAGGAATCGTGCCGCTCTCACGGAACACGCCAGTGCTGCGCATTGGTGAGCGACAACCTGCAGCCCCCTCCTCGATTATTTAGGGGATTCGCTGCGTCTCAAATGCTGCTGTCACGTGCCGCCCATCGGCTTCCGGCTCCTCCGGTGTCTTCGCCGTCGCCGGGGCTCCCTTTGAACCCCTATCGTCACGCGCGGGCGAATGTTTTCGCCGGCCGGCGCCAGCGGTTCTGGATGGTAAACCGCTCCGGAGAGGCTGTCAGCAGCCTGGGGCGGCGCTTCGGCTACGAGGGGCGCCTCCGGAGGGGAGGGAACACTCACCTCATCCGATACTCGCGGCGTTGGCGGTCGCTCGTGCGTCTTGCGAGGTCTCACAATCCGCTCGATGGTCGCCGCGGTTTGTTCGCGTTGGTACAGGTCCCGGTGCGACTCGGAGCAGAAGGACTCTCCCTTAAGAGACTTGACTACGCCCAGTTTTCGATCACAATACGTGCAGCGCGTCTGCAAAGCCGCCACCGAATCTTATGATGCGAGTGCTTACTCCCCGCTTTGCTGCAGCAGCTTTGCTACCAGGGCCGTCCAGCCGGTCTGATGACTCGCGCCGAGGCCGGCTGCGTTGTCGCCGTGGAAGTACTCGTAAAACAGTAGATAGTCACGAAAGTGCGGATCGCTTTGGAACTTTTCCGAGCCGCCGAAGACGGGCCGGCGGCCGTTTGCGTCGCGCAGGAAGATCCTGGAGAGGCGTCGGGAGAGCTCGCCGGCCACTTGGCCGAGGTTCATGGAACAGTTCGATCCGGTGGGAAAGTCAACCTGCAAAGTGTCGCCGAAGTAGTAGTTGAACCGCTGCAAGGACTCAATCAGCAAGTAGTTCACCGGAAACCACACCGGCCCCCGCCAGTTCGAGTTGCCGCCGAAGATCTCCGTCCGGGATTCGGCCGGCTCGTAGTTCACGCCGTATTCACGCCCGTCCAGGGTCAGACGAAACGGGTGTGCCTCGTGGTGCTTCGATACCGATCGAATGCCGTGTGGCGAGAGGAATTCGGTTTCATCGAGCATCTTGTCGAGGACGCGTAGCAGGCGCGATTGTACCAGCACGCTCAGCAGCCGCCGCGATTCGACGCCCTGCCTGGAAAGCGACGCGAGATTGCAGCACAGATCGGGACGGTGCTTGATAAACCAGTCCATGCGCCGGCGGAAGCCCGGCAACCGGTCGATCACGTCCGGCTCGATCGTGTCGACGGCGAAAAGGGGGATCAAGCCGACCATGGAGCGGAGCCGCATCAGTCTCGAACTCCCGTCGGGTTGGCGCAGGTTGTCGTAGAAGAAACCGTCCTGCTCATCCCACAGTCCGCCCTCGCCCATCCGATTCATGGCGTGCGCGATGTACAGAAAATGCTCGAAGAACTTGCTGGCGACGTCTTCGTAAATCGGATCGACCTTGGTTGCGAGCTCCAGTGCGATCTTCAGCATGTTCAGACAAAACATCGCCATCCAACTGGTTCCATCGGACTGCTCGATATAGCCGCCGGAGGGCAAGGGGGAGGAGCGGTCGAAGACGCCGATATTATCCAGACCGAGGAAACCACCTTCGAAG